>CAZAXU010000009.1:0-17593 GCA_964489245.1 uncultured Flavobacteriaceae bacterium | reverse complement strand
AAAAGTCGCAGGTTCTCCCGATGCTTCGGGACTGTCATCCCGACTAGCTTTAAAAGAAATAAATATCTTAAGTTGAAAAATTAAAAAAAGACAATAGAAATCAAACACCAGTCTTCACTCTTTACAACTCAATATCCACCGAAGATTTTTGTTTGGTAAGCACAAAACTTCTCTTTTGCTCCCCTCTGAAAAAATGAACTATATTCTGCTGGTCTTTGTATATTTCTTGTAACATAATGTTCCTTATGCTTATTTTTTTTATCGTTTCTTTCAAATTTACTTCCATCAGAACAACATAAAACTCATCTTGCATTTTTCCTCCCAGAATTTGATAATCAATATTTTTTCCGTTTACCGTAATATGAAAGGTGTTTTCTATATAAACATTTAGACGCTTTTGCGCTTGTTCACCGGATAAACTTACTATTTCACTTTCTTGATTGTAGTTCAAAGCGTTCATAACATCATCAGGGAAAGTTCTTAAAATAATTTCCAATTTTTTCTCCTGTTCATTATAGTTGATTTCTGTTACGCTTACATAAAATTTGTGCAAGGAAAAAGCCGATACAATGAAAAAAACAGGCAAAATCAATATTATTTTTCTAAATTTGGTTTTCATAAATAATTCAAATCGATTCATATGTTGCAAAGATATTCTATTTTACTCTTACTTATTCTGGTTTCTTGTAAAACCACAAAAACCATTAAGCAAAATTCATTCCCAAACAAGCAAAATCCGGTAATAACAATTCTGGAAAACAAATCTTATCCCTTAGGTGCTTCAGAGCCGAGTATATGCATCAATAGGAAAAATACCAATAATATCATAGCGGGAAGCATTTTGAAAAATGTTCATACATCTTCTGACGGAGGAAAAACTTGGCAAACATCTATTCTAAAATCAAAACATGGTGTTTTTGGAGACCCTGTTTTGATTTCAGATAATGAAGGACGAATATATTATTTGCATTTATCAGACCCTGAAAATCGTGGTCATGCCAGTGATAAACTAGTTGACAGGATTGTCATACAACGTTCTGATGATGAGGGAAAAACATGGACAAAAGGTGTGGGTATAGGACACAATCCTCCCAAACAGCAGGATAAACATTGTGCTGCCATAAATCCTAAAACAGGAGAGTTGATAGTCACTTGGACGGAATTTGACAAATATGGAAGTCATAGCCCGTATGATCATTCCAGAATTCTTTTTTCAAAATCTTCAGACCATGGAGACACTTGGACAAAGCCAATTTCAATCAACGAGTTGGAGGGCGACTGTCTGGATAACGACAATACTACAGAAGGCGCCGTTCCTGCTATAGACAACAACGGCAACATTTATGTGGCATGGGCATATCATAACAAAATCTATTTTGATAAAAGTTCAGACGGCGGAAAAACATGGCTCGACAAAGACATAATAATTGCACAACAATTCGGAGGATGGGTTCTTGAAATTCCGGGAATGTATCGCGCCAACGGAATGCCGGTGCTTGGAATTGACAACAGCAATGGTAAATTTTCCGGAAGTTTATATGTAAACTGGGCAGATCAAAGAAACGGAAAAGACAATACGGATATTTTTATTTCACGAAGTGCCGATCAAGGAAAAACATGGAGTGCTCCCATACGTGTGAATCAAGACAAAACCAAAACACACCAATTCTATACTTGGATGAGTATCGACCCGAAAACAGGATACATATATATTATATACTACGATCGAAGCAAGTATCAAGATAAACGAACCGATGTAAACCTTGCTATCAGCAAAGACGGTGGAAAAACATTTTCCAATCAAAGCATTTCAAATACTCCTTTTGTTCCAATCAAGTTAGTTTTTATGGGAGACTATAATTATATAGATGCCTACAACGGTATCATTAGACCCATATGGACTCACTATTCAAAAAGAAAACTAAGTGTTAAAACAGCTATTATTCAAGATTGACACATAAAACACTTTTACTACACAGGTTGTATCGAATAGACTTTATACTAAGATATTCGTGATAACAGAAAAAAATTGCATAAAAAAAACCGCCAAGTTGGCGGTTTTTTTTATAATTCTCAAACATTCCATTAAGAGTGACCGAAAGCCACAATTCTCAGAATTTTTATGTTTAAAACCAACCATCTCCATGCCTGATACAATATACATTTACGCATAAAACGGGTAAATGCAGTAGGAACCGGAGCATACGAAAAGTCGGTATAACCTCGTGTGAATTTTGTTAAATGTTTCTTATGTCCCATAATTATTATTTATCGGCTACTAGCCTTAAGTTATTTTCTATTAAATCTTTTCTCTATTCCGGCAACAACCACCAGAAAGGATATCCTTTTGCCTTATGCAAAAACATATAATGCATGAACCACTTGAGCCAATGTCCTGCCAATCCCGGCTCGCCCAATGTATATCTCAGTGAACGCCCGTATTCGGGATATTTTTCCCAATCTTGAACAATTGGAAACACTGTCATAGTTGCCGCCATTCCGTTGGTTAATCCATATCCGGCAGAGACAATACATGCCGCTCCCATCTTTGACATTGAAGCCTTATGTTTCATGACCGGTTTCCCTTTCTTAATCCAATCTCTGATATTTTGTGCCACAATTTTTCCCATAACACCCGATGGCATTCCCGTACGTGGAGGAGCAGGAACCATCACCGTGCCATTCGGAGATGTATGCGGTTTTGAAATGGTATGCGGAGGAGCAAAAGCAATACCCGGCGCAAAAATATTCGGATAGTCAGGATTCTGAACGGTTTCAGGCCAATCACTCGCCTTCCAGTCTTCATAAGGCTTTTTGCTATAATCGGCATCGACAACCATAAATCCGTTGGGTTTAAACAATTTTGACGTAATATCTCCTCCTGATTTGTCAAAAGCTTGAATGCCCGGACCGGAAAAAGCAGGAATCAACATGGAAAAATCATAATCAATATCCCTGTATTCCCCTTCCAAAGTTTCATAATATATCTTGTTTTTATCTACCTTATGCACGCCTGCTCTCTTAATCCAGTGAATTTCTCTTTCTGCAAGAAATGATGTTGTAAAAACTTTTGTAGGTGTGACATAGCCTCCATATTTGATAAAAGCACCTCCCATTCCAAAATCTCCCAACTCATATTCATTGGTCAACCAAGTAATATTTGCTTTGTTCTGCAAACCCCTGCGCTTTATTTCATTATGAACATTCAAAATATATTCAAACGCCGCTCCTTGACAAGTTGCTCCGGGATGTCCTATACCTATAACGATATTTTGATTTTCTCCCGCTTCCATCTTTTTTATTACCTTTTGCAACTCGTCCCAAGCATGTGCTGCATGGTCATAACTGCAAACCGATACCGTTGTATCGTGTTGAGGTCCCAAACCTTCCGTCTTATCAAAACGAAGTGCAGGACCGGTGGCATTCACCAAAAAATCATAATCAATCGTTTCTTTCTGTCCTTCCTTCCCTTGTGCAACATATTCAATAGTAACAAAAGGCTTTTCAGAACCGTCTCCTCCCTCGGGATGTATGGAAAGCGCTTTTGCTCTCCTGAAGTCAATTCCCCATTTCTTATACTTAGGTTCCAACTTAAACCTAATTTGATCGGGGGTCATCCGTCCAACTCCCACCCAAATGTTTGAGGGAACGAATTGATAGTACTCATTAGGTGATATAACAATCACCTCATGAGACTTATTTAACCACTTTCTTAAATATGCTGAAGCGGTATGTCCGGCAATTCCGGCACCAAGTACTACAATTTTTGCCATAGTTTTTCTGTTATTTGCCACAAATGTAACAAAAAAAATGATATATATCATAATATGGAAACAAAAATGTTCAACAAATGATTCTTATGTAACATTTGTGACATATATCATTTAACGCTCAATTATAGTAAATTATTTTCGGGACATAATTCTTAAACAAAACATCATGAAAACAAAAATTGGAAATTTATTGGTAATTATCTTGTTCATCAACCTATTTCTAGTCGGGTGTAGAAATAATCCCGACAAAAAAAGTCAAGACGTTCAAACAACCGATCAAGAACAAACAACACAAAAAGAAGTTGATGAATTCGATTTACTATTAACCTATTTAGAGGAAAACGGAAACTTCATCAATAGCGCATACGTGCCTGCCATGATTGGTTCTGATAAGGTAAAAGAAAATCTGGGAAAAAAAGATTTTCTTGTCATCGATATTAGAAAACCGGGAAGTTATGAAGAAGGACATATCAAAGATGCCGTTAATGTAAAATTCAGTGAACTTATTCCTTATTTTGAAAATAAAATCACACCACAAGATTATAGCAAAATTGTAATGGTTTGTTATTCCGGTCAATCTGCAAGTTTTGCTGCAGGAATATTAAATCTGCTGGGCTATGATAACGTATATGCCATGAAATTCGGTATGAGTTCATGGGATATCAAAACGGCAAAAACACATTGGTTAAAGAATATTTCAGACAAATATTTGAATAAATTGGAAACCAAAGATAATCCGAAAAATAAATCGGGAGCTTATCCTAAATTATATACCGGAGAAAAAGATGCCGTTAAAATTTTACACAACAGAGCACAAGCTGCACTTGACGATTCTTTCAAATCCAGATTGGTTTCTGCAGAAGAAGTTTATAACAATCCTGATAAATATTATGTCGTCAACTATTGGCCAAAAGATCACTATGCAGAAGGACATCTTCCCGGTGCCATTCAATATACACCAAAGAAATCATTGTCATCAACCACATTTCTCAACACACTCCCAACAGATAAACCTGTTGTAGTATATTGCTTTACAGGACAACATGCTTCTTTTGTCGCTGCTTTTTTGAATACACTTGGATATGATGCACGTGTACTTAAATACGGAGCGAATAGTTTTATGCACTCTAAACTAAAAGAGAAAAAATGGCATCCGTTTACAAGGAAAAAAATCCATAATTACAAAGTAGAAAAAGGAGAATTGGTACACTAAAAATAAACCGATTAAAATATTAAATAATTAATTTACTCCTCCTGTTTCAGAAGGAACAGGAGGAATATAATCCAAAAATGAATATTATGAAACTCAAACATTTATTACTCAGTGCAATATCATTCATATTCATCGCAAGTATGAATGCACAATTTAAAATTGATGCGCAATATCGTGTCAGAGGTCAAGCCTTGCACGGTTACAAGAAACCTGTAGCAAAAAATACCGATGCTGCTTTTCACATAGGACAGCGTACACGTTTAAACCTACGCTACAACAATGAAAAATTCAGTAGTCTAATCTCTTTCCAAGACGTCAGAATCTGGGGAGACGAAAACAACGTAAACGGAACCGGTGTGGTTGGAAAAAACTATAACAATACGGATCTTTACGAGGCATGGATCAATTTCAAGTTTGGCAATAACGACAATTTAAAAATCGGACGACAAGAACTCAAATATGATGATCAACGCCATATTTCTTGGAGAAATTGGTGGGATTCAGGCATGACTTATGATGCCATCACCTATACACATGACGATAAAGCCTCAGGATGGAGATTTGACATCAGCGGCTCTTATAACAGCAAAAAAGCCGACTTGGTTGGGAACGACTACTCTGATGGAACCGGCTATTTTGGAGCGGTTAACCCCATTCTGACCCATAATTTCATCTATATCAAAAAACGCATAGGTAAATTATATGTTTCTCTCTTGGGGATTGCTGCAGGCTATCAAAAAGAAGGAACAAAAAATGTGATTAACATCACAGGAACAGAGGGAATACACATTAATTATAATGCAACAAAAAAAGGAACCGACGGTTTATTCTTCGTAGGAAATGCTTTCATGCAAAACGGAAAAAATATTTCGGGAAAAAGCATCTCTGCCAATATGTTTACGGCACAACTCGGCTATCGAACAATGAAAAAGAAACTGGAACTATCCGGAAAAGTTGAATATCTCTCAGGACACGATGCCAAAAATACAGATGCTGATTACAACAAAACAGTTCATACCTACAACTTGCTGTATGGAGGAAGACACCCTTATTATGAAGGATACTTGGATTGGTTTGTCGTACCCAAAAGCACATTGAACGGAGGTTTAATGAATCTTGCTTTTGAATTAAGCTACAAAGCCAGTAAAAAAGATATACTCAAATTTGGGTTCAGCAATATTTCATTGGCAACAAACGTCAAAAAAGTAAAACCAAATAACACAGTAGTCAATTTTGACAAAGGAGCACTCGCCAATACCATTGATTTTACTTACATCAGAAAAGTGAACAAAACAATCAAATGGATGAACGGATTCTCTTATGGAATGCCAACAGATGATTTCAATAAAATGAAAGGAATCACAGACCCCGGAAAAAACTATTTCTTTTACACCATGCTTATTGTTCAACCTAAGCTGTTTGATTCTTCAAAAAAATAGGAGATTTTCTTATTTAAATCTTCTTTGATTTAGTATTTTTTGGTTAAGCCTGTTCTTTTGAGCAGGCTTATTTTATTTAGATTTATTTTAAATTGTAATGTTGTCGTTTTTATTGATAAAAAGTGTATTTTGTCATATTGCGACCTAATATTACATAGTATTTTTGAGTAAATTAATAATTAGATATACATTATTATGAGTAAACTAAATCGTAGAGATTTTATTAAAATTTCCGGAACGGCAACCGCCGGACTGGCAATGACTCCTCCATTAACCAGCATTTGGGGATCTCTTTTCCCTGATGAAAAGAAACCTTTGTTGGAAAATGAAGCCACTAAAACACCCACAATTTGTGAGGTTTGTTTTTGGAATTGTGCCGGTTGGACTTACACGGACAAGGAAGGTAAAATCCGAAAAATAATAGGAAACGACAATGATCCGCACAGCAACGGGCGCCTATGCCCACGCGGAACAGGCGGATTAGGAATGTATTTTGACGAAGACCGCCTAAAGAAACCTCTGATTAGAGTAAAAAAAGGCAACAAACAAGAGTTTCGCGAAGCCTCTTGGGAAGAAGCTTTTGATGTAATTGTCAAAGGAATGAAGGATATTGAAAAAAAATACGGCAAAGAAAGTATGGCTTTGTTATTTCATGGAAAAACCGGACCACATTTTGAACACTTGTTCAAAGCCTGGGGCTCCGATACCATGGGAGAGCCTGCCGGAGCACAATGTTTGATTACTCGTGAGGCAGGATTTATTGCTACTTACGGTGCCGGACTAGCTTCACCGGAACCTACCGATGTGCGCAACACGGATTGTTTGGTACTAATTGGAAACCATATAGGTGAAAATATGCACAACGGGCACGTGCAAGAAGTTTCGGCACTCATAGATAAAGGCGGAACAATTATTACTGTTGATCCGCGTTTTTCAACCATGGCAGCTCATTCAACCAAATGGCTTCCTATCAAACCCTCTACCGATATTGCCTTGTTGTTGGCTTGGACAAATGTTATCATTAATGAAGGCTTATATGACAAAGACTATGTTGCACAATACACTTACGGATTTGATTTACTCAAAGACCATGTTCAAAAATATACTCCGGAATGGGCAGAAACCGTCACCACTATTCCTGCCGGAGATATCTATAAAACAGCTCGCATGATGGGAGGCGCATCGCCCAGAGTGATTATTCACCCCGGACGTCATACCGCTTGGTATGGCGATGATACACAACGCACCAGAGCCATTGCCATTTTAAATGCAATTTTAGGCTCTTGGGGCAGAGAAGGCGGTTTCTATTTTCCTGAAAAAATGAAATTGCCCAAGGAATCTCACCCCCCATTCCCTAAACCCAAATGGTCTTGGAAAGATATTTCTCGTGACAAGCATAAACTGGCAATCATGGGAATTACCAATGAAATCATAGACCATGCGCTACCCGAATATAAAGGAGCTTATAAAGTAAAAGGGATAATGATTACCGCCACCAATCCGTTGCAATCTATTCCACCCGAAGATAAGGTAAAAAGAGCATTGCAAAACCAGGACTTGATAGTTGTAGTAGATACCATGCCAAGCGAAATTACCGGTTATGCCGACGTAGTCTTGCCTGAAGCCACTTATCTGGAAAGATTGGATCATATCAGAACATCACACCACCGTCAGCCAAATATCGCTTTGCGTTATCCTGCGGTAGAGCCAAAATATGACAGCAAACCCGGCTGGTGGATTGCTCGTGAAATCGGCGTTCGTCTGGGGCTAAAAGATTTCTACGAATGGGAAGATTTTGAAGAAGTATTGGATTGGCAATTGAAACAAGTTGGCAGTTCTATGGAAGAAATGAAACAAATCGGAGTAAAACATTTTCCACGTAAAACACCTATGTATTTAAAACCGGGAGAAGAATTCTGGTTCAACACCAATACCGGAAAAATAGAATTATTTTCCACTGATTTTGCAGAATGGGGCTACGATCCACTACCGGTTTATAAAGATCACGGCGAAGCACCTGCCGGATTTTTGCGTTTGATCTACGGACGCTTGCCAATGCATACTTTCGGCAGAACACTGAATAACCCGAACTTATGGGAGCTGAAAAATGAGCCCGCTCTTTGGGTAAACCCGAAAGTAGCAAGAATATATGACATTGAAAACGGACAGGAAGTTTGGCTAAAAAACCCTAAAGGAAAAGTTAGCTCATTTCCTATAAAAGTACGCATAACAGAACGAATCCGTCATGATTCCGTATTTCTACCTCACGGATTTGGCAACAAAGGACGCATATTTGTTGATGGCAAGAAAATGGAAATGTCCAGAACCTACGGAAGAGGAATTTCCGATTCGGAAATGGTTCATAAAATCGAGAAGGATCCTGTTACAGGCGGTACCGGATTACGAAACAATTTCGTAACCATTTTAACTGAAAAACCAACCAATAAAGAAGAACAATCATGAGATACGCAATGGCTATAGAAGTCAACAAATGTGTTGGCTGTGCAGACTGTGTAGTAGCATGTCAAACAGAAAATAATGTTCCTTTGGGCTATTCCAGAGATTGGATTATTGAAATTGCAAAGGGAGAATACCCCAATTTATTTATGCATTTTGAATCACAACGTTGTAACCATTGTGACGACACACCTTGTGTGAGAACTTGTCCTACCGGTGCCAGTCACGTGATTGAAGGTGGAATTGTGAAAGTTACCCATGACGAATGTATTGGTTGTGGCGCTTGTATTGAAGCTTGTCCTTATGACGCAAGATATTTTCATCCGGACGGATATGTTGACAAATGTACTTTCTGTGACCACAGAGTAGAAGACGGTTTGGATCCTGCTTGTGTTTCTGTGTGTCCTACTAATTGTATGCATTTTGGTGATTTAGACGATCCTGATAGTGAAATATCTAAATTAATCAAAAGCAGAGAGAATTATACACTATTGCCGGAAGCAGGAACTGCTCCTCAAATCTATTATTTAAAATAAGAAATTATGGAAGAAAGATTATTACAAACCGTACGAGAAATACATGGGCTCTACCCTCATGTTCACGTTTGGGGATTCCCAATTGCCGCCTACTTGTTTTTAGGTGGATTGGCTGCCGGAATATTGTTATTTGCAACTATATATTATCTGAAAGGAAAAGAAGATGATATGCCGTTTACGGTAAAAATTGCTCCTATATTCACTTTTGTTATTATAATGGTGGGACTATTGCTTCTTGTGTATGATCTACATCACAAACTGTATGTCTGGCAGCTGTTTATGACCTTCAGAATAGAATCCCCCATGTCTTGGGGAGCTTGGACATTAGTTGCCGTAAGCATCTTCTCATTGTTATGGCCATTGAGCTATATAGACGATATCGAAGTATATTTACATGAAAGAGGTTGGAAACGTTTGGATTGGATTGTCAAAATAGTTCAAAAATTGGAACACAACTGGTTGATTCCGAGATATGTTATTTTAACTTTTAGAAAATATCGTAAAACATTTGCTTATATCTTACTGTTCCTATCCGTTATATTAGGAATATACACCGGAATCTTATTGTCTGCTTTTAACGCACATCCATTGTGGAACAACCCTATTTTAGGTCCCCTGTTTTTAACATCAGGTGTATCGACAGGATCTGCGTTTGTGATGTGGCTGAGCAATAATAAAAAAGAAAGAAAATTGATGTCAACCATTGACATGGTTCTGATTGCAATTGAATTATTCTTTATCATTCACATGATCATGGGTATGCAAGCCGGACCTGAAGCATTCAAATCTGCTGCAGACTTATTCTTAGGAGGTGAATTCACCGTAATTTTCTGGGTGATTTTTGTAGGATTCGGATTGGTGTTGCCTTTTATTCTGGAAGCATTAGAGCTGAAAGGCTATCACATCCCTCCTGCTCTACCTGCAATCTTGGTTTTAGTAGGCGGATTACTGTTTAGAATAATTATGGTTCAAGCCGGACAAATATCAGAATATCCGTTTTAGTTAATTAATGAAAAAAATTGTAGAAATGAATACAAAAAGAAATAAATATATGAATGCCTATGTGGCCGGATTCCTACTGGGATTGCTGATTATCGCCGCATATTATTTTGCCGGAGAAGGTTTAGGTTCCAGCGGTGGATTCAGAGATATTGCCATAAAGTCAATCAACGTTGTAGCGCCTGAATATGCCCAAGGAAATGCCTATACAGCCCATCATGTTGCAGAAGGACACAACCCTTCACACTCTTGGCTGGTTTATGAACTGTTGGGCGTTATCTTTGGCGCTATGATTTCTGCTGCACTTTTCGGCAGATTGAAATTTGTGGTCGGAAAAGCTCCCCACATCACCAACAAAAAGAGATTATACTTGGCTTTGGCAGGTGGAATCATTTGGGGAATAGGCACACAACTCGGCAGAGGATGTACCTCAGGGCTGGTATTGTCAGGAATGGCAGTAAACTCCCTATCCGGTTATATAGGTCTGGCAGCCATTTTCGGCTTCGGATTTATATTTGCCTTTATTTTCAAGAAATTATGGATTAAAACTAATAAATAAAAAATTATGGGACCATTATATCCACAAGAACTTTTAAATCCTGAATTTAACCTACTCATCGGTTTTTTAATCGGAATTGGTTTTGGCTTTCTTTTAGAAGCATCAGGATTCACAAATACAAGAAAATTAGCCGGTGTTTTTTATGGCTATGACGCAACGGTTATCAAAGTGTTTTTCACCGCTGCATTAACTGCAACCATAGGTCTGTTTTTCATGCATTATGCAGGCTGGATAGATATCACACAAACATTCTTTCCTAAAACATTCTGGATTCCGACCTTGGTTGGCGGCGCCATTATGGGCTTAGGATTTATTATTGGAGGATTTTGTCCGGGAACGAGTCTTTCTGCTGCTGCTACCGGAAAAATTGATGCCATTGTGTTCATCGTCGGTGTTTTGCTGGGAATCTTTGGATTCATTTTCTCTTATGAGAGCATTTTTGAAGGCTTGAGAAAAGCAGGAAATATGGGCAAAGTGAATATCACTGAATGGATGGGAATCAACGAAGGTGTGTTCATATTTATTTTCACGGTAATAGCCGTCATCACGTTTTTTGTTTTCCAAAAATGGCAAGACGCTTGGAAAAAGAAAATGGATCAAGATGATATAGATGATTTAGGAATTTAAATTAGTTGAAAGTTCGTAGCGTTGGGCGTTTATTAAAGTTGAGAGTTCATGAAATTTAATTTGGAAGAAAAGTCCTATAAATAATAAAAATGGCAGATCAACGAATAAAGCAGACCAACGAATAAACAAATAAACATCAAAAAAATGAAAAGAAGAGAAATTTTAATCATGGCAGCATTGTTGGTTGGAGCATTCATTACAATGTTTCTCCCCAACACGGCGCCTTTACAGCATATTATGGGCAAAAAAGAGCTGCTTCACGAAGTCAATAAACAGGGAAGGTATGTTTCCACAGACGAGGTGGCAAAAGCCATCATGGAAAATGATCCCGGTTATATTCTTGTGGATGTTAGATCTCCCAAAGAATATAAGAAATTCACCATTGAAGGAGCTATTAATATTCCTTTTGAAAAAATTATGGACGAAGAAAATGCCGGATATTTTGACCAAGACATCTATACAACCGTCTTATTTTCAAACGGAAGTAGCTTGGCAGATCAGGCATGGCTCACACTCCGCAGTTATGACTATAAAGGCAATAAGGTAATGAAAGGCGGACTAAATGAATGGTATAAAACCATCATCAAGCCACGAAAACCTGCAGACGACGAACTGACAGCCAAATTGGAAAAGCAATATCTGTTCAGGAAAGGCGCTTCTATTTATTTCACGGGAGCGCAAGTAATCGGCAATTCCGGCAGTAGTTCTAAACCAAAGGCTCCAAGCAAACCCATTGTGAAACGCAAGAAAAAAGAAGTTTCCGGCGGATGCGGATAATGGATTAAAAATTTATAGACTGATAAAAAACAAAAATCAAAATAAATGAAAAAAATATTAATAGGACTAATTGGATTGATTTTGATGAGTTCTTGTAACACCAAGCAAGGCATCACACAATCGGATATCAACCAAAATTGCAAAGCAAATGCCATCTCAAACGAGCAATTGGCAGACTTGTTATACAGCAAAAATTTGAAAGGTGTTCAGTTCATCGACATCAGAACGCCTCATAAATATGCCGTAGGACATTTGCCTAATGCTATCAATGTTCCGATGAAAAATTTCTTTAATGATAAATATTTCAACAAAATTAATAAAGATGATGTACTGATTATTTATGGTGAGGATTCTTCCTCTCCTCGATTGATGGCATTGATGTCGGGACATTTCAAAAAAGGGAAATTCTATGTTGCACTGGGTGGATATGATTATATCAAAAACAAGATTTTGAATAATTATGCTATCTATAGCGGCATTTATAACGATGAAATTCCTTTGGTTGACTATCAACAAGTGGTGAACGAAATAAAAAGCCGTTCGGGAGCTGCTCCCGGCAAAGCTGTCAAAGCAAAAGCTCCGGGAAAACCTATTGTGAAACGCAAGAAAAAAGAAGTTTCCGGCGGATGTGGATAGGTTCTATAGTTCAGAGTTGGTAGTTGCTATCGACTGATAATGAATAGTTAAAATAAAATTATTTCAAATGAAAATACTAAAATATACATTAATCCTAATAATCCTGACGGGCTTGAATGCTTGTAAACAAACCGGTTTAAAGCACAAGTCTGTTGGAAAAGAAGCTAATTTTGAAAATCTGATTCGTCAAAGAGAATCAAAAACATTGGCAGAGATTTATTATGAAAACGGAAATTTTATCAATTCCAAAAAATTTCCGCCAATTGTTAAACCGGCAGATGTTTTGTCTCACCTAAACGATTGGCTGTTAATCGATATTCGTAGTCCTGAAGCCTACGCCGCCGGACACATCAACGGTGCTTATAACGTATCCAAAGACAAAGTGATTGACTTTCTTAAAAACAAAAAGAAAGCCGCTGCCTATGAAAAAGTGATATTTATCTGCTATTCCGGACAAATGGCATCTTATGTGACAGGCATCACACGATATGCAGGATTTGACAATACCTACGTGATGCTCTACGGTATGGCAGGATGGAATTCAAAATTTTCGGATATCATGAAAAAAGGATATGGAAACAGATATCCCGAAATGCTTGCAAGAGCCGGCAATGAAAAAAAGAAAATTTCAACAGAAAAGCACGAAGTCATTCACAATCAATCAATTGATTTGAAAAAATTGCCCAAGTTGGCATCAAAACTCCCTGCAACTTTGATTGGAGAAAGAGCACAGAAGTTATTGGCACAAAAAAGACCTGATTTTTTATTGAAAGCAGATGAATTTTTTCCGGATTATAAAAATAATCCCGACAAATACTATCCGATTTTCTACCTCAATAAAGCGAAATATTATGTGGCACACATCAAAAATGCCGAATTATACACCTCCAGAAAAGATTTGAGCCCAGATCAAAAACTGACTCAACTGCCTACGGATAAAACCGTGGTAGTCTATTGCAAAACCGGACATACCGGAGGAAATGCAACAGCATATTTAAACATGCTCGGCTATAGCGCAAAAAACTTGATGTTCGGCGCCAGTTCTTTTATGTTTGATTTGTGGAAAAAACAGGAATGGACTACTGATGTCAGCAATGTTATCAATGATTTTCCGGTAATTGAAGGAAAAAAGAGAACCAACAATAAAATTGTAGCACTTTCTCCAAAGAAAAGCGCAGCACCCAAAACTCCCATCAAAAAGCGCAAGAAAAAAGAAGTTTCCGGCGGATGTGGATAGGAAAAAACAGATTCAAAAAAACTCTCTAAAACAATTTTAGAGAGTTTTTTTTGGGTTCGCCTATAAGTTTTATTTAACTTTGTGCAAAATCAAAACATGAAAATCACAGGAGCTGTCATTGCAGGAGGAAAAAGCAAACGGATGGGATTTGATAAACTGTCAATTCTCTTTCAACAAAAAACTTTTTTGCAACGTGCTACTGATTTGCTTGAGCATTTCACCGATCAGATCTTCATTAACAGCAACCAAGATATATCAAGCCGCTATCCCATACTCAAAGATGAAATCAAAGATATTGGTCCGATGGGCGGCATTTATAGCATGCTGAAACAAATCGAGACAGCACAACTACTCATCGTTCCGGCTGATATGCCTTTGCTCAATACGGAGGTGATTGAATATCTGATGCAACACTATCAAAAAGACAAACTTATCAACGTTTTTCAAACCAAAAACAAAACGCAAATGCTGGTGGGAATCTATGACAAAAAGCTTCTTCCTGTTCTGGAAAAACAAATTGAGAATAAAAATTATAAATTACGCATTTTATTACAAAAGTCAGCTGTAAATCTTATAGACGGCAATAAATTCGAGTCGTTATTTGCCAACATCAACACAACAGAAGATTTGAAAACCATCCAACAGCAACATGAAAACTAAACAACAAGAAATTTGGCTAAAAGCCGCTGTTATAGGAAGCATTTGGGCTTCTTTTGAAATTGTTTTCGGTGGTTTTTTTCACAGTCTCAGATTGCCTTTTGCCGGAACATTCCTAACTTTTTCCGCCATTGTTCTGCTCATTTCTTTTTCTTATAAATGGAATGATAAAAACCTGTTTCTGAAAGCCGGTCTGATTGCCGCACTGATGCGCTCATTGATGCCCACTTCAGTTATCTTAGGTCCGTTGATCGGCATCTTGATTGAGGCAATTCTATTTCAAATTTCCATTAATTTATTCAAGAGAAATCTATTTGCTTTTGCCTTTGCCGGCATACTTGCCATGTTCAGTGCTATTATTCATAAAGTGGTCAGTATCATTCTGATATACGGATTTGATATTGTGAAAATTCTGGAAAATCTGTATTTTGTTCTGCTAAAATCCACACATATCAATTTGCCTTTGAATCAACTGCTTGTAATGGTTGTGCTGGCCTATACTTTCTTGGGAATTCTGGCAGGATTCATCGGGATAAAAATTGGAAAATCTTTGACAAAACCGGCATCCGCTCAAATGGAAATCCATGAAAAATGGGAAGTAAAAAACAGTCTATTTGATATTCATAATTTCAAATATCAGTCCGAATATATTTTTCTGCATCTCATTGTTTTGGTTCTTGCTCTGTTTGCTTTGGAATACTATTCCGTTCAATTTGTGTTCCCTCCTATCTTGTTCTATCTTGCTTTTATCATCAAACGATATGGAAAATCTTTGCGCAGATTGGCAAAGCCTTTATTTTGGATACAACTTCTCATCATTATTGCCATGGCAATATTTCTGTGGGACAATAAGATGGCAGGATTAGTTGTCGGACTCAAAATGATTCTACGAGCCATTTTGGTGGTATCCATCTTCACGGCAATCAGCATAGAGCTGAAAAATCCGTTGGTAAAAGCCTTGCTATACAAACGAGGATATTCTCAGCTATACGCCACTTTAGGTTTGGCAACTTCTGCCGTGCCTTTTATCTTGAAAAATTTGGCTGTTGACAAAAAAAGCTTTTTCAATCCGTTTGGGATTCTAAGAAAATCAGTAGGACTATCAGATTTACTATTCAAAGAATTTCAATTGCATCTGAAACAAAAAAATGTCATCTATATCATCTCGGGCAACACCCGAAGCGGAAAAACCACATTTCTGAAAAAAGTGATTGCGGCACTCAAAAAACAAAAATCGGACTATCGGATTAACGGCATTATTGCTCATGGTTTTGATCGGAACAATGAACGATACGGCTTTGATATTGAAAACATTAAAACCGGAGAAAAACAATTTTTGTGCAGCCAAAAGCCTCTTGAAAATGCTAAAAAAATCGGACGATTCTACTTTTCTGAAAAAGGGCTTAGGTTTGGCAGAAATGCTTTGACCGAAGATTTGAAAAACTGCCAATTATTGGTCATTGACGAAATCGGCTATATGGAACTCAAAGGAAAAGGCTGGTTTGATGCCATTGAAAAAGCAATGGAACATCAAAATCTCAATATGATTTGGGTGGTCAGAAAAAGAATTCTGGAAGATGTTCTGCGCTTGTGGCAACACTCAAACATCAAAGTGATTGATATTGAGAAACACCAACCCGATAAGATTGCCGAGTTGTTGAATTAGACAGATGAGCTTTATAAACTTTTGAACTTTATATTCACAAGCCTCTTTGCTTCAGCCAAGCGTCCATAATTCTGATAAATTCTTCCGAGTGTTCCATCATGGGTGCATGCCCGCAGTTGTCCATCCAAAATAAGTCTGAATCAGACAGGAGCTTATGAAATTCTTCAGCAACTTCCGGCGGGGTCACTTTGTCTTGTTTTCCCCATATCAAGCAAGTGGGCAGTTTCATCTGCGGCAAATCTTTTGCCATATTGTGCCGGATGGCACTTTTTGCCAAAGCCAAAGTGCGAATCACTTTCATTCTGTTATTGACCACTTCAAAAACTTCGTCAACCAGTTCTTTGGTGGCCACTCTGGGATCGTGAAAAACTTCTTGGGCTTTTCTTTTGATATATTCGTAGTTTTTACGCTTAGGATAAGAATCTCCCATACTTTTTTCATATAGACCGCTGCTTCCGGTGAGCACCATTGCCTCGACATTTTCAGGGTTTTTGTTTGTAAAATATAATGTCACATGCCCGCCCAAAGAATTTCCCAGCAAAATGGCTTTATCAATTTTCTTAAAGACATAAAAATCGTGTAAATATTTTGCAAAACCCTTGACACTGGTTTTTAGTAGCGGAAAAGAATAAATTGGCAGTTCGGGCAACAAAACCCTATAATTTTTGGAAAAATGCTGAATCACCTGATCAAAATTGCTCAAGCCTCCCATGATGCCATGCAAAATGACAATTGGCGTGCCTTCTCCTTTTTCAAGATATCTGAAGCCTCCTTCTTCTTTGATATATTTCTCAAGCATATTTTTATTTGTATTGCAAACAAAAATACGATTTTTTTTTATATCTCAGACTTGGTCGGTTCAGGCTAAAATTTAAAAACAAATTCTTAAAAGAACATCTGAGAAACTTCAGCTGAACACAATGCCAAATAAAGTTTGTAAAGTTGAAAGTGAAAAGTTGAACGAAGCGATTAGTAGATTGAAGATTAACGATTGTAGATTTAAGAAGTTCTTTTGCC
>CAZAXU010000008.1:0-52508 GCA_964489245.1 uncultured Flavobacteriaceae bacterium | reverse complement strand
ATAAAAAACTCAGCCCGTCAATTGACGGGCTGAGTTTTTTATGTTGTCAATATTACTGTTTAATTTCCTATGGAGAAATTGCAATGTGAATTGTGGTGATGTGTCACACTTACATTGCCGGTTGAAGCATGTGGATGACCGTGGGCATGAACTTTTACAGTATAAGTTCCTACCGGTAATCCTTTGATGGTATAAGTTCCGTTGCTTTCACAAATTGTGCTGACTTCTTCTGCTGTTCCATCGTGGTCATAATCATACTCAACATAGACATAAGCACCTGCAATAGCATTTCCGTTACCATCCTTAACCGTTCCGCTGATATCTCCGGTTTGGTCTAAATCAACACATCTAAAATCTGCGTGGAAGTTAGAGATTCCAATGATTTGCGATACATTATTGAACCATCCGCCAAAAGGTAGTCCGCCGAAAGTGAAACTGTGTGACAGATCTAAATCCAAGAGGACGTCGTGGTTGTCTCCTGCTTTTATTTCCAACACGGGATCTATGGCAACGGAAACAACATGGCTGTGAGAGCCTCCAAAATCATGATGGAAAGTTCTGTTGTCTGATAATCTCACGTTCACATCGGAAATGCTTACTCTTGCTTCGGTATATGTTCCTTTCGGTAATTTTTTGACGCCAACTTCCGTGGTTGCTCCATTTGTATAATTCACCATATTGATGTTTGTATTTCCTTCATATACGGTAATATATTCTCCTTTGTCATTCTTAAATTCCACCTTAGCATATTTCACGTTGGCTTCAGATACAAATGACATTGGGAAAGGGTCGTCTGTCACTTTAATTGCAACAGTTCCTTCATTTTCTTTTTTACAGCTCATTAATAGAATACTGAATATTCCCATTAACAAGATTTTTTTCATTGTTTGTTTTACTACTTTTTTCATTGTTTTATTTTTTTAAAGTTAGTTCTGATAAGATGTACAATATCCATGCCAAAGCTATTCCGGTATGAAACATAAGTTGCAGTAAATCAATATGTTACTATTGTTACAGTTGTGTTTTTATTATGAATTTGTGAAAGCTAACTTATTGAAGGTGATACTATTTTGTGTCTAAATCTAGACGAAATTATATTTGGGCAGGCTTTAATAAAGGATAAAATCAATGATAAACTTAATAATCAAAAGATTTAAAATATACTTGTTTATAAAAGTGATAAGTCTGTTTTACGGATGTTATAAAGCTTTCTTTTTTTCTCTAAACCCACCCTTCTCTGTCCAAGCTTCTGTATTGAATTGCCTCTGCAATATGATGGCTTTGGATGTTTTTCTGATGTTCTAAATCTGCAATGGTTCGGGCAACTTTTAAGATTCTGTCATAAGCACGCGCAGAAAGATTTAATTTTTCCATGGCATTTTTTAACAGGTTCAGAGATTGTTCATCCAGTTTGCAATGTTTTCTGATTTGTTTGGAATTCATTTGTGCATTATAGTGAATTTTGTCGTTGTTTGAAAATCTTTCGGTTTGTATTTTCCGAGCATCCATCACTCTTTTTCTGATAATTTTGCTGGGTTCTCCACGTCTTTCATCAGAAAGTTTTTCAAAAGGAACAGGATTCACTTCAACATGAATATCTATTCTGTCTAACAAAGGTCCGGAGATTTTATTCAAGTAGCGTTGCATTTCTGCCGGAGATGAAGTCATGCGACTATCTCCATCATTGAAATATCCTGATGGACTTGGGTTCATGCTCGCCACCAACATAAAACTGGCAGGGTAGGTTACGGAAAATCTGGCTCGAGAAATATTTACTTCTCGATCTTCCAAGGGTTGGCGCATAACTTCAAGCACTGTTCTTTTGAATTCAGGGAGTTCGTCTAAAAACAAAACGCCGTTGTGTGCCAGAGAAATTTCACCGGGTTGTGGATAACTGCCTCCACCCACCAAAGCAACATCTGATATGGTATGGTGCGGACTGCGAAAAGGTCGTTGGCTGATAATTCCTTTGTCATTTTTCAGTTTTCCGGCAACAGAGTGAATTTTAGTGGTTTCCAAAGCCTCTTGTAGTTCCATTGGAGGCAGAATTCCTGAAATGCGTTTGGCAAGCATGGTTTTTCCGCTTCCGGGAGGACCAATCATGATGATGTTATGACCGCCGGATGCGGCAATTTCTAAGCATCTTTTAACGGTTTCTTGTCCCTTGACATCGGCAAAATCAAACTCAGGAAATTCCAATTGCTTATAAAAAAGCTCTTCTAGGTCAATATGTTCGGGAGTGAGTTGTTTTTTGCCCTCAAAAAAATGAATCACATCCAGAATATTTTCAATGCCATAGACAATCAATCCATCTACAATGGCTGCCTCTTTGGCATTCTGTTTGGGCAGAATAATACCTTCAAATCCTTCTTCTTTTGTTTTTAGAGCTATGGGAAGTGTTCCTTTTATAGGTTGCAGACTGCCGTCTAAGGATAATTCTCCCATGATAACATATTTTTCAATGTTTTGAGCCAAAATTTGTCCGGAAGCATTCAATATTCCCATGGCAATGGTCAGGTCATAGGCAGAGCCTTCTTTTCTTAAATCGGCAGGAGCCATATTGATGATGATTTTTTTACCGGGCATTTTATAACCAACATTATCAAGAGCGGCAGAAATTCTATAACTACTTTCACTGACAGCCTTATCGGGAAGTCCTACCAAATGATAGCCTATGCCTTTATCAATATTTACTTCAACCGTGATGGGGTAGGCATCGATGCCATAAATGGCGGCGCCATAGACTTTTGTGAGCATATTGCAAATAGATTTAAGAGTTTGAAGTTTTAAAATTAAGCAAAATTATTTAAAAAAGCCTGAAATTGATTTATGATTGATTTTTGGTGTTAAAATTCAAAGGATATGATTTTTCAGATAGTTTAATATTTTGAATGATTCGAAATATATGTACATTTGCTGTCAAAATTTATAGAAATGATTGTTGATACGCATACGCATATTTTTGTAGCGGAATTTGATGAAGACAGGCATAAAATAATTGAACGTGCACAATATGAAGGTGTAGAAAAATTCGTATTGCCCAATATTGATTCGGAATCTATAGAAAGACTTAAAAAAACAGTAGCGGAATATCCTGATGATATGTTGCCTTTGATGGGTTTACATCCAACATCGGTTAAGGAAAATTATCAGGAAGACTTGATGATGATTAAATCTGAATTGAACAAAGAAAAATATTATGGAATCGGAGAGATTGGAATTGATTTATATTGGGACAAAACTTATTTAAAACAACAGCAGGATGCTTTTCAACAACAACTGCGTTGGGCAAAAGAAAAAGGATTGCCTGTCAGCATTCATATTCGTGATGCTTTTGATGAAGTTTTTGAAATTGTAGAGCAAGAGAAATCATCTGATTTATTTGGTGTTTTTCACTGTTTTACAGGAACTTTGGCACAGGCAAAACGGGCAATTGGCTTGGATTTTCACCTCGGTATTGGAGGTGTCTTAACTTTTAAAAATGGAAAAATAGACCGATTTTTGCAAGAAATTCCCGTGCAGCATATTGTTATGGAAACCGATGCGCCTTGGTTGGCTCCCGTGCCGTTTCGCGGCAAAAGAAATGAGCCGTCTTACATCAAATACATATTGAAAAAATTGGCAGAAATATATCAGATGAAAGAACATGAATTGGAATGTGTCATTTATCATAATTCGATGGATTTATTCGATTTTTGATTTTAAAAAGTCAGCTTTGTTTCGGTTAAATCCGCTACATTTGTAAATCTAAAATTCATTTAAGATGAAATATATTGACTACAGCATAGAGAACAACATAGGAATTTTGAAGTTTAATCGTCCTGATAAATACAATGCATTTCATAAAGATTTTCTTTTGGAATTGAGCATGTTGCTTGAACAGGAAGACAAGAATCCAAACCTACGATTGTTGCTGATTACCGGAGCAGGAGAAAAAGCTTTTTCCTCCGGAGTTGATTTAAAATCTTTGTTAGACTTAAAAACGGTGGAGCAAGCAAGGGAGTTTGCGCTGCTGTTGGAAAGCACATCTGAAAAGATTCTCAATTTCTCTAAACCCACTATTGCACTGATCAATGGAATTGCTTTGGGCGGCGGATTTGGCTATGCCACAGCAGCAGATATCAGAATCATGGCAGCTGAAACAAAAATTGGTTACCCCGCCGTGAAATTAGGCGCCATTCTTCCTGCCACTTGTACGATGTATTTGAATGCTCTAGTCGGTACGGCAAAGGCCAAAGATTTGTTGTTGACCGGCAGAATGATTCAAAGTGACGAGGCTTTGTCCTTGGGATTGGTTGGTTATGTGGTGTCTAAAAAAGATTTAATGTCTTTTGCAATGGAAAAAGCAGAACAAATTCTTGAAGGAGGAGATTTGGCTTTGCAATACACCAAAAATACAGTCAATTATTCTCTAAAAAAGGAAATAGAAGCAGCAAAACTTTATGCTGCCGATAATTTTGCTTTTTTATCACAAACTAAAGATTGGCAAGACAGGATGAAAGCTTTTTCTCAAAAGAAAAAATAACATGCTTAAAATTCCTCGGCATGGATTTGTCCGGGGTTTCTTTTGGTGTGATCTTTAAAACCTTGTAATTGAAGTGTTTTCTTCATAGACTTAATCATATTAGGATTGCCACAGAGCATAATATGCGTGTTGTCCGGTTTGGTTTCAAAACCTATTTGTTTGAAAAATTTAGGGTCGTTCCAAATATCTTCAATAAAACGTGTGTCTCCTTCCCAATCGGAATGTTCATTTTCGGGATTGGTGATTGTGGGATAGTAGATAAATTTATTGGAAAAAAGTCTTTCCAAGAGTTTCATATCCGATAAATATCCTAAATCCCAAGAATTAGATGCGCCATGAATGATAACAATTTTTCCTTTTCTATGCAGAGCATCAGAACGTAACATACTCATATAAGGAGCAACTCCGGTTCCTGTAGCAATCAGAATCACATTTTGGTCTGCAGGAATTTTATCCAAAGTAAACATTCCCGTGGGTTTTTGACTCATAAATATATTGTCTCCTATTTCAAGGTTGAATATTCTGGGAGTGAGTTGCCCTGATTTCACAATGGAAATATAGAACTCGACAAAGCTGTCTCCCGATGCAGATGCTATGGAATATGCCCTTCTGATGAGTTTGTTGTTATCTGTTTTCTTGAATTCTTTTTCAGCATTTTGAATTCTTGGCGCATTTTCATAAAGTCCCAGAACAACAAATTGTCCTGATTCAAATTGTGGTAGTGACCACCCGTTCGGCTTTATTCTGATGATTTTCATCGATGGAGAAACATGAATTACTTGCGTTATGACGCTATTGAGTTTGTTATTGTTTTGGTTTGTCATTCTTAGGTAGGTTATTTGTACACAACAAAGATAGAGCTTAACAAAAGATTAATAATTGTTTTGCATTGTTTTTTTCTATTATGAGTATAAATTTTTGTAATTTCGTCACCTTTAAAAATGTATGGCAAATGAAAAAGTTGATTATTATAGCCTTTGGAGGAAATGCAATCTTAAAATCGGGACAAAAAGGAACCATAGATGAGCAAAGAACAAATATCAGACAAACTTTAGAAAAGATTTTGCCTCTGATTCAGAAGGGGGATAACCTAATCATTACGCATGGAAACGGTCCGCAAGTTGGAAATATTTTACTGAAAAATGATGCGGGAGCACGTGTTTATGATGTGCCTCAGGTTCCATTGGATGTGGCGGTGGCAAATACACAAAGTGAGATCGGCTATCTGATTCAAAGCGAATTGTATAACCTGTTCAAGCAAAATAATATTGAAAGAGAAATCATTTCAACCAACACAATGGTTGAGGTGAGCAGAAGTGACAAGGCTTTTAAGAACCCTACCAAAAGAGTGGGAAAAACTTATTTTGACGGAGCAGAAGTTATGAAACTGGAGAAAGCTAAACGTTGGATTTTCAAAGAAGAAATCAAAGACAATAAAAAAGGTTGGCGCAGAGTGGTTGCTTCTCCGCAACCGATTGATATTGCCAACAAAAACACCATTAAGCTTTTGGCAGAGAGTGGAGCCATTGTTATTGCTGTTGGTGGTGGTGGAATTCCTGTGTCTGTTGAAAACAATCGGTTGCAACCCCAAGAAGCCGTAATTGACAAGGATTTGGCAACATCACTTCTTGCAAGTCAAATCAAAGCAGATCAATTCATTATCATGACAGATGTGCAGTTTGTTTATTTGGATTATGGTACTCCTAATCAAAAACCTATCAAAACACTTACCCGTAAAGAAGCTGAAACACTTCAAAAAGCAGGAAAATTCGGTGAAGGAAATATGGCGCCTAAAATTCAGGCGGCTGTAAAATTTATTGATAATGGAAGCAAAGAAGTATTGATTACAAGTCTGGATGGCATTCAAACAGAAAGCGGGACAAAGATTGTTAAATAAAACTTTTTCCCGTTTTCGTTAAATTTTTTAAAATTGGATTATTGCTTGAGCAATTCAGAAATAGCTTTGTCCAAATGAGTTGCCGTATCATAGTTCAAACCTTCCTCTTTGAAAACGATATAGCCGTTTTTGTCAATGATGATATGTGTGGGATAAACAGAAACGCCATAATTATAGATATCTATATCGCTTTCCGGAATTAAATTGTATTTAAAAGGATGTAGTTTTAAAAATTTATCAATATTATATTTGATATTATAGGTGAATCCTAAAAAGACAACATCTTTTCCTTCGTACCTATCGACCAAATCATTAAGATCTGGAATTTCTTTGACACAAGGTCGGCATACGGTGAACCAAAAATTCATGACCACCACTTTTCCGCGTAGGTCAGGCAATGCATATTCTTTGCCGTAAATATCGGTGATGTAGAAATTGGTGGCTTTTTTCTTTGTTTTTAGAAAAATATTTTCTTCGGTGACAGGCAAAGGTTCATCCTCCAGTTTTGTGAGCACAACGGCTTTGATGTCGCCGTCTTCATCCAGATAAAAATCTTTGTTATAACTGTCCGAATCAAAATATTGTTTGTAATGTCTCCTTTTGATAACCGTGCCGTCGTTTAAATAGAATTTTACACGTCTTCTGAATTCGGAATCATCCAGTGAAAATTCGCCTTCCATGGCAATATGCAGGTCTTCAAGTTTTTCTTTTAGGTTAATTTTTTTTTGTGCTTGAACATTTAGACTCAATACAAGTGCGAGTAGAACTAAAAATATTTTATTCATATAATCTTTTATTTTATGGCATCAATGACAGATTTTGCTTGTTTCTCATCAATCGATTTGATATGTTCCATTGCTTTGGAGACGTTGCTGATACTGATATCTTTTCCTTTGAGCAAGCCCAGTAAGAAATTATTATCCATATCTTTTCCCAAGAAAACCACTTTATCAATTTTTTTAGGTTCGCCGTCATAAGCAACGGAAATTTTGTATCCGTCAATGTTTATTGCTGTTAGTTTCTTATAATCTTTACTATTAATAATTTGATCAATTTTCAGAAACTCTTGCTCTTTTTCATCTTTGTTTTTATCATTTTTGAAAAGCAAGATGTTCACTTTCTTCACTGATTTAATCTGTTTCAAAGTCTCGTCATCCAATTTGCTTTCGTCAAATTGCACGAAGTTGGATGGGATGTTGACAACCAAGAAGTCAGAACTTTCAGTGGCTTGCACAAAATATTCTTCCAGAGAATCGCTTTTACAAGCAGTTGCAAAGATAATAAACAAAGATAATACCAAAAAATTATTTATGTGTTTCATTTGTCCGGTTTTTATTGATTGAGTGTAGGTTATGATACAATAAGACGGATATTTTTTTCAACATCCGTCTTGTTGAAATTGGAGAAAATTATTATTCTTTTTCGTGTTCTTCTACTTTTTCCAAGTATTTCCCGTGAACAACTTTCACTTTACTGTTCAGTTTTGAAAGTTTTTTCAAGTCTATATTTCCTGTGACCAACATCACTACGGTACGATTTTTCCCGTCTTCTTTTTCATGTACAACCATGATGAGTTCTTTGGCATGATGTGCCTGTTTTCCTTTAATGAAATAGAATTTAACATTGGCTTCTTTGTCTTTGATGCGCATCAATTCAACCATTTTTTTGTTGCCAATATATTTTGCGGCATCCGCTCTCATTCTTTTAGCAAGGTTTTCGTTTTCCGTTGTGAAAATTTTCAGTCCTGTGATGTCCTTTAAAACAGAAATGTCATCTTTGGCTTCTTTGCCTTCCGGTTCAATTTCTCCGATAAGTTTAAACATTTCATCCGTAACGATAATTGATGTTATATCATCGATATCTTCATATTTGTCAAACAAACTTTGTGCATTGATGTTTGTTTGTGCAAATAAAATTGTCAATATGAGTATTAATTTTTTCATTTTATTTATTTTTAACATTAAATATTTTTTTTGTTGTTTTTGCAAAGATGCTTATACTGCCGGCTTGGTCAAAACTCTTATTGATTTTTTTAGAGTATTTTTTAATTTCTTTAAAAGCTTCTTTCTTATTTGTTTCATTTGCTGCGAATTGCAGTTGTTTGTTTTGTCGGTTTTGCCGGATACTGAAAAGTCCTAAACCGATTAACAACACTGCCGCAATTGCCAGTTTATAATTTTTCTTAGGTTGCTTATACTCAAGACGTAATCGCCGAGGATTTGTTACATTTGTTTGAGACTTATAGTGCTCAAACAATGGTTTATATGGTAAATGTTCTTGACTAATTTCATTTGACGCAAAATATTGTCTCAAACGTTTTTCTTCATCAAGACCGGATAGTCCTTCGAAGTATTTATCAAGAATATTGTTGATTTCTTTGTAATCCATATTCGTATTGTTTTAATAATTCTGTTCTTAATATTTTTCTGGTTCTTGAAAGTGCCGTTCTGATGGCATTTTCGTTCATATCCAAGAGCTCTGCCATTTCTTTGAACTCATAACCTTCAATATCTCTTAAGAGGATAATACTCCGTTGTTTTTCAGGCAATGAGTTTATGAGTTGCATCACAATAGATACTTTTTCCGTAGTTTCATATCTTGCTTCATATGAAATGCCTGAAACATGAAACTCATGATCGTTGAGCCTGCTTTCATCAGCCTGTTTAGATTTGATTCTGTCCAAACAGTAATTTCTCAATGAACGCATAATGTATGCATCTTTGTTTTCAATATGGTTCATCTGTTCTTTTTTGCCCCATAGTTTTGCAAATGTTTCCTGAACAGCATCTGATGCTTCGTCTGCAGAAATCAGCATTTGTTTTGCCAGTCGATACATACGGTCTTCAAGTCTTCTGACCATGTTGATGTATTCCAATCGAGTCATTATTTGGTTTGTTTACATTGATGACGAAAGTAAAGAAAAATTGTTACATAAAAAAAGCTTGCTGATTTCAGCAAGCTTTTTTTGTTATGATTGGAGTTGTTATTCCTTCACTTCTTCAAAATCTACATCTTGCACATCATCGTCTTTTTTATTTTCCGTTTTTGCTTCTGATTGTGTGTTTGCATCGGCAGTTGCTTGTTGTGCATTCTGAATATCTTGTCCGGCTTTGGTCAATACTTCATCGGCTTCTTTTGATGCAGCTTCAGCCAAATCGGCATCTTTTTTATCGAAGGCTTCTTTCAGTTTCTTGATAACATCTTCAATAGCTTTTTTGTTTTCATTGGAGATTTTGTCTTTGTATTCGTCGAGTAATTTTTCCAATTGGAAAGCCATGGCATCTGCCTTGTTCAATTTTTCAACTGTTTCTTTGGCTTTTGCATCGGCGTCAGCATTGGCTTCTGCTTCTTTTTTCATTCTTTCAATTTCTTCTGCACTCAATCCGCTGGAAGCTTCAATTCTGATATCTTTAGATTTTCCTGTTTTTTTATCAGTTGCAGAAACATGAATGATTCCGTTGGCGTCAATATCAAAGGTCACTTCAATTTGTGGTTCTCCTCTTCTTGCAGGTGGAATTCCTTCCAAATGAAAACGTCCGATGGTTTTGTTGTCGGTAGCCATTGGTCGTTCTCCTTGCAAGACATGGATTTCAACCGATGGTTGGTTGTCTACTGCTGTGGAGAAAATTTGTGATTTTTTGGTTGGAATAGTGGTATTTGCATCGATGAGCTTGGTGAAAACACCTCCCATGGTTTCAATTCCTAATGATAAAGGTGTTACATCTAACAACAATACATCATCAATGTCTCCGGTGAGTACGGCACCTTGAATTCCGGCTCCGGTGGCAACCACTTCATCAGGGTTTACGTTCTTGGATGGTTTTTTTCCAAAGAATTTTTCTACTTCTTCGGCAACTTTAGGAATACGAGTCGATCCGCCAACCAGAATTACATCGTCTATATCAGCAGGTTTTAGTCCGGCGCTTTTAAGTGCTTCTTTAACGGGATTCATTGCTCGTTTAACCAAATCGTCTGTTAATTTTTCAAATTGTGCTCTAGACAATTTTCTGACCAAATGTTTTGGCCCGGATGCTGTGGCTGTGATATAAGGCAGATTGATTTCCGTTTCGTTGGCTGATGACAATTCTATTTTGGCTTTTTCTGCAGCTTCTTTAAGTCTTTGCAGTGCCATAGGATCTTGTTTCAGGTCGATATCGTTTTCTTTTTTGAATTCTTCTGCCAGCCAATCAATGATTCTTTGGTCAAAGTCGTCTCCTCCTAAATGCGTATCGCCGGCAGTAGATAGCACTTCTGTTACGCCGTTGCCAATATCGAGAATAGAGATGTCAAATGTTCCTCCACCTAAATCAAATACGGCAATTTTCTTTTCATGATCAGATTTGTCCATGCCATAGGCAAGCGCTGCAGCAGTTGGTTCATTGATAATTCTTCTGACTTTTAGTCCGGCAATTTCTCCGGCTTCTTTGGTGGCTTGTCTTTGAGAGTCATTGAAGTAGGCAGGAACGGTGATCACCGCTTCTTTCACTTCGTGCCCCAGATAATCTTCTGCTGTTTTTTTTAGTTTTTGAAGAATCATTGCAGAGATTTCTTGAGGAGAATATTGCTTGCCGTCTATTTCTACTCTGGGTGTATCATTTTTTCCTTTAACGACTTTATAAGGAACCCTTCCGGTTTCTTCCTTCACTTCGGAAAATTTATTTCCCATGAAGCGCTTGATAGAAAAAATGGTTTTTTCAGGATTTGTGATGGCTTGTCTTTTGGCAGGATCTCCAACTTTAATTTCACCGTTTTCTGTGAATGCAACAACAGAAGGAGTGGTTCTGTTGCCCTCTTGGTTAGGAATTACAACAGTATCGTTTCCTTCTCTGACAGTTACAACAGAGTTGGTGGTTCCGAGATCTATGCCTATGATTTTAGTTGCTTTACTCATAATATATCTTGTTTTTTATTTTTTATTTTATTTGCTTTGAACGCGTCAATCATTGTGCCATATCACTAATGTGTGCAATTTGTCGGGTTTTAATTTTTTTTTATGACAGAATGTCATATGATCAAGCGATTTGAATTAAAAATAAATCAAAGACTGTTAATAAAATAATTTGATTTTTTTTTATCATAAAAAATGATTATATTGCATGCAATTGACATTCAAATTGTTATGCTAGACAAAAAAGATGATATTATTGTTGTCAATGACATGTCGATAAGTGATTATGATGCTATTGTTGATACTGCTGTGAGATATGCCATTCTCTCCCTTCCGTTTACGATTGACCGGATGAAAATTCCACATGTGAGTAGGCGCGTGATGAATATTGCCAAGGGCAAATTGGCTGAAGGACTATTCGGTTGGTTTTGTATAAAAAATAAAATCAAAGTTGATATGACTTCTTGTGAAACGCCTTTTTATCAGGTTGATAAAAGAGATTTTCTGTTCTTGGGGTATGAATGGGATATCAAAAACAATTTGATTTATCCGAAAAATGAAATTTCTTATTTAGATTTGCCGGCTTTGATTCCAAATAGGCATCAACGTGATCAATGGAGCACAAGGAATGAGAAAAAAATAAAAACTTCAAAAGGAGTAAAATATCTGTTTACCTTTATGAAAGTTTCAGATTTGGGTACCGGAAAAAATTTTATCGATATTACTCTTGATGAAAGACAGGTGGATATATTGCAAAAACTATATCAAAAATATAAAGGCTTGTCTCAAGCATCTTTGCCTTTTTCCGTCGATGATTTTTGGGCATATTTTTTAAAAAGCAATACCGATTTATTCAGGCTGGATGACAGACCTGAACTAATTATAACGGGTTATGCAGATGAGAGTATTTGGCATTTATTCAAAAATACGGGACCGAAAACTTCCAGAAATTATAAAAGTTATACAGAACCGTATTGGTACAAGAAAACCGGAAAGTATGATTCGTTGAGTTGGTTGGATGGCGTGTTGTGGACCAAGATTACAAATGAAACCGTTCCGGTGAGGTATCTGAAATCTTTTGCAGATTTAATAAGCTAGCAATTCTACCTTTTTTTAAATGTGAGACAATATTGATGAAAAGTGTTGCTCACAAAAGTGTTTCCATAGCCGTATGGCGCAATATTTATATCGTCTTGCAACCAAAAAAATTCAGGCAATAAAGTAAGTTTTTCCTTGAGTTTTTCAGATAAGTCCCAAGCAAAAGGATAATTCTTTCCTTTCTTTTTGATATTTTTTACAATGATGCTTATGTATCCGCCGGGTTTAAGAATTTTAATCAGCTCGAGATATATTTGAACCAGTTCTTCAATAAACTCTTGATAATCCTCCATGTTTCCCAAATCTTTTTTATCATCGGAATAGTTTAGTTGCAATCCTTTCTTTTTTCTTTTGGCTTGGTTTTCGGCTCCTTTCATATTGAGCATATCCCAGTAGGGCGGAGAAGTGATGATATAGTCGATTTTCGGAAAGTCATCTCTTTTGATATTTCTGACGTCTTTATTCAATATTTTGAACCGAATTTTTTGATTTTTTTGTTCTTTCGAATCAATATGTTCACTCAATCTTTCTCGAGCAATTTCCGTGAAAAAGTCACTTAATTCCGTGCCGTAAGCATTTCTGTTCATTTGAATAGCCGCCATTTGTGTGGAACCGCTTCCGCTCATCGGATCAAATACATTATCGTTTTCTTTGGTATAATGTGCAATAAAATCACGAATCAGATTTTCAGGAAACTTTGCCGGATGAAGAATTTCTTTTTTGTTTCTTCGAGGAGGTTTGATGATTCCCCATTTTTTGGAGAAAAAATTTAATTTTTCAGGAGGATGTTTTTCTATAAGTTTTGTGTCAATTGAGATAAATTTTCCCGTTGAATTTTCATCTTTTCTAAAATTGAGAATATAAAAGTCTTGATTTTCAATTTCTTTTGAAAGAGACTTTTTTATACAACCAATTTTTTCATCTTTGAGCGTATAGCCTGTAGAAACCGAGTAGGCTAAATCCCATGCAAAAGGAAAATATTGATTGTCAATGATTTTGTTTTGCACAATGATGCTAACAAATCTTCGATGTTTCAGATGCTGAAACAAATGTTTACTAAGCTCTAATATTTGTTTTTTGAATACGTGATAAGCATCAATTGAGTCAATTTTATCGATTTCATCTCTTAAATCGAGTAAGGCATATTGAATTGCCTTATTTTCGTCAACAATATTTGCATGATTTTTGTCGGAAACTTTTTGCATGGTTTTCAATCGATTGCCAAAATAAAACAAATTAGGTTCAAAGTCAGGGTCGTCATATTTAATAAAAAATCTGATGTGTTGTTCATATAAAGTTTCATCGTTTTTATAGATGAACCAAGATTTTTGAAACGGCAACCATTCCTTTGATGTGATGTTATTGAATCTATTTTTCATATCGGAGCAATCTATATTTTTGAGTCGTACAAATGTAAAACAGAATTTTGGATTTTATGTAATTATTTCAAAAATCCAACATAATGTTAAAGTTTACACAAACTTGAAAAAAAGAAAAAATTGATACAATATTATAATGAAAAATTCATTATCTTTATACAGTCAAAACGCAAAAAATGTCAAGAGCCATATACGACTACACCATAACGGTTTTAGAGAAGGTTAGTTTCGACAATCAACTCTTCAAAAAAGAAGTAGAAAAAGCATTTCAAACTCTGTTAGCGCATGAAAGATTGGAGCTCAAAATTTGGCTCCAGAATTTTTTGTCCGATAAGCCTGAGCTGAGAGAATCAATGGCGGAATCTCAACTTTTTGGCGGCAAAGGGCTGATGATTCTAACATCATAAAATGCAATTGCTCCTTTTACAACTCCCTTGATGGTTTTAAAAAGAGCATCGGTGATATTTTTTTTAAAAATATCTTTTGAATGAATCAAACTTATTTCTCTTGCAGGTTCTGGTTTTTTGAAATTTCTCAGATACTTTCTGTCCTTTTCACAGAGGTCTTCAGATTGGAGGTAGGGAAGAAGGGTCATGCCTACACCTTCTTTAGTTAATTTAATCAGCGTGTCAAAACTGCCAATGAATAGTTCAAAATCTTGCTCGTCTCTGTTTCTGGTACTGCAGATATTTAAGATGTTATCACGAAAACAATGTCCGTCATCCAATAATAGAATATCTTTTACATCCAAATCTTGTTCCTCCAAAGTTTTTTTTTGAAAAAGTCTGTGTTGCTCGGAAATAAACCCGACAAAAGGTTCATAATACAGCGCTCTTTCTTCAATCTTATCATCTTCAAGCGGTGTAGCGGCAATTCCTGCATCGAGCTTTCCTTCGATGATATCTTCCATCATTTGTTCAGTAGGGATTTCAACGATTTCCAAATTTATATTCGGATATTTTTGCACAAAAGTCTTCAAAAACATAGGAAGCAATGTTGGAACAACGGTTGGAATAATCCCTAATCTGTAGTCTCCGCCGATATAGCCTTTTTCTTGTTGTACCAAATCGTTGATGCGTCCGCTTTCGTTGACAATAATTTTTGATTGTTCAATAATTTTTTTCCCAATTTCAGTAATTTTGATAGGTTTTTTTTGGCGGTCAAAAATAATAACTCCGAGTTCATCTTCAAGTTTTTGAATTTGCATGCTCAGTGTGGGTTGTGTTACGTGGCATTGCGTTGCAGCTTTGGTGAAATTCAGGTGTTTTGCAACGGCGAGTAGATATTTCAATTGAGCTATGGTCATGAATATATTTTTGTATTAAGGCTTGTGTGCAGCAAATTTATGAAGATTAATTTTATGACAGAACAATTAATCGATTTTTTGTTGATAAAAAAATAGTTTTTAAAAGAGATGTGTATTAAAAAATAATATATTTGTACAACCAATTCATCCAAACAACCATGCCAAAAAAAAGAGAGAAAGCCAAGATTTTTTCTTGTTCACAAAGTCAAGATTTAGCCATGAATATTGCTCAAGCCTATGGAGTTCCGTTAGGAAATATTGAGCTGGAACGTTTTAAAGACGGAGAATTTAAACCATCTTTCAAAGAATCAATTCGAGGAAAACGAGTTTTTATCATAGGCTCCACTTTTCCGCCTTCGGATCATCTGATGGAGATGTTGCTTATGATAGATGCTGCCAAGCGAGCATCGGCACTCTATATCAATGCCGTAATTCCGTATTTTGGTTGGGCACGTCAGGAAAGAAAAGATGAGCCGCGTGTGCCAATTGCCGCAAAATTAGTAGCAACTATGTTGGAAGCGGCAGGGGCATCCAGAGTGATTACGATGGATTTGCATGCAGACCCAATCCAAGGATTTTTTGAAATACCTGTAGACCATTTGTATTCAAGTACAATTTTTATTCCTTATATCGAGCGGCTTAATCTGAAGAATTTAGTGGTTGCATCACCTGATATGGGAGGTTCAAAAAGAGCCTATGCCTATTCAAAGTTTTTGAAAAGTGACGTGGCAATTTGTTACAAACAAAGAAAAAAAGCCAATGTTGTCGGGAAAATGCAACTGATAGGAGATGTGAAAGGAAAACACGTTGTGTTGGTCGATGATTTGGTTGATACGGCAGGCACTTTGGTTAAAGCTGCCGATTTAATGTTGGAAAAAGGAGCTTTGAGTGTCAGGGCGGCAATCACCCATCCGCTTCTTTCCGGAGATGCCGTGAACAGGATAGAACAATCGAAAATTGAAGAATTGATTGTGTCGGATACAATCCCCATAAAATCTTTGTCAAGTAAAATAAAAGTACTATCTTGCGCCACTCTTTTTGCGGATGTCATGCATAATGTTCATGCGCATAAATCGATAAGTAATAAATTTATAATGTAAATTAAAAAAAGAACTATGAAATCATTAACAATCAAAGTCTCTAAAAGAGAAAGCGTGGGCAAAAGAGCAACAAAAGCCCTACGTAATGCTGGAAGGGTACCTTGCGTATTATACGGAGGAGGAGAACCACTACATTTTTCAGCTGATGAAAGAGCATTTAAGAATTTAGTGTACACTCCCGAAACGCATACGGTAGTGATTGAATTTGAAGATGGAAGTAAACATGAAGCCATCATGCAAGACATTCAGTTTCACCCTGTAACGGATAAAATCAGACATGTTGATTTCTTTAGGCTATTCCCTGACAAAGAAGTTACATTGAGTGTTCCCGTTAAGACGAAAGGTGTTGCCCCCGGAATTATTGAAGGTGGCGCTTTGATTATGACGGAGAAAAAACTTAAGGTACGTGCAATTCCCGCTAATCTTCCCGACTATGTGACGGTTGATATATCCGGATTAAACATTGGTAACAAAGTATATGTGTCTGAACTGAGAACAGATGGATATAAGTTAATGCACCCTGATAATGTTGTGGTCGTTCAAGTGAAAATGTCTAGAGCAGCAATTAAAGCTACTCAAGATGAGCTTGATGCCGAAGCAGCAGCGGCAGAAGCAGCTTCTGAAGAAGGGACAGCAGCCGAAACAGCAGCAACAGAAGATGCAAAGGAATAACTTGAACATATTTAAAACTATAAGAGAGACCATTTTTATGGTCTCTTTTTTTATGGATTGAAAAATTATTTTTTCAATAGATTATAATTGTTTTTTTGAATATTCGTACTTTTACGGAAATATTTGCTACTTCAATGGGTAAAAAGAAAAAGAGATCACTGATAAAAAGACTGACCTATCATTATAGGTTGTTGGTAATTAATGAAGATACTTATGAGGAAAAAATCAGTTATAGGCTCAACAGACTGAATGTTTTTGTTTTCACAACTTTATTTGCTTTGTTGCTTGTTGTCGGAACAATTGTTTTGATATCTTTTACACCGCTTCGCTCTTATATTCCGGGCTACACGGCTCCTAAATTGAGAAAGCAAGCCATCGATTTAAAATTCAAGACAGATTCATTGGAGAATGAATTGGTTATTAATACTTTTTATATCAATCAATTGCAGAAAGTGTTCAAAGGCGAATTGACAATGGATGAATTTGAAAAAGATTTCAAACAAACCAAAATAAATCCTGATACGCTCAAACTAATGCCGGGAAAAGCAGACTCTCTCTTGCGAAAAGAAGTTGAAGAGCGCGAACATTTCAGTGTTGGTACGTCAAAAAGGGCAGGAGTGAAATATCATTTTATAGCGCCGGTGAAAGGAAATGTTACCACGGGATTTGAAAGAAAAAAGAAACACTTTGCAGTTGATGTTGCCGTTAAAAAAAACACACCTATTAAAGTTATTGCAAACGGAACCATTATTTTTTCGTCTTGGACTTCGGATACCGGCAATGTTGTTGTTGTGGAACATCCTAATAACATTATTTCTATTTATAAACATAACAACAAGCTGTTGAAAAATGTAGGAGACTTTGTTAAACAAGGAGAAGTAATAGCCTTGTCCGGAAATACGGGAGAAAAGACTACGGGACCTCATTTGCATTTTGAACTTTGGATTAAGGGTTATCCTATGAATCCTGAAGACTTTCTTTCTTTTAAAAAATAGATAATGGGGCTTAAAGCTATCTTGGCAAAGATATATGCCGGACATGTTGCAAAAAAAAATGCCAAATGGGTTAATAATCCTGTAAAGACACAGGAACGCGTGATGCGGCAATTGCTTTCTGCTGCAGAGAATACTCGATTCGGAAAAGATCATGGCTTTTCAAACATAGTTACTTATGCGGACTTAAAATCTCATATTCCCATCAGATCATATGAAGATTTTCGCCCCTATATCGAGCAGATTATCAATGGTGCCTATAATGTACTTTGGAAGGGCAGACCCATTTATTTTGCCAAGACATCGGGAACGACCTCGGGCACAAAATATATCCCGATTACAAAGGAATCCATGCCCAATCATATCAAGGCGGCAAAACACGCATTGTTACATTATATTAATGATACCGGAAAATCAAATTTTTTAGACGGAAAAATGATTTTTTTACAAGGAAGTCCGATTTTGAAAGAAGTGGGAGGAATTAAAACAGGAAGACTTTCAGGAATCGTGGCACATTTTGTTCCCGGATATCTGCAAAGAAATCGGATGCCCAGCTGGGAAACTAATCTTGTTGAAGATTGGGAAAAAAAGGTGGATAGGATTGTGGATGAGACAGCATCGGAAGATATGAGATTGATTAGCGGCATTCCGTCTTGGGTACAGACCTATTTTGAAAAACTAATTGTAAAATCCGGAAAAAAAGTAGGTGAAATTTTTCCGAATTTTAATTTGTTTGTCTATGGCGGTTTGAATTTTGAACCCTATCGGAATAAATTTGAAAATTTAATCGGAAGAAAAGTGGATAGCATTGAATTATATCCGGCATCTGAAGGTTTTTTTGCTTTTCAAGATTGGCAAAAAAGAGATGATATGTTGTTGTTGTTGGATAACGGCATGTTCTATGAATTTGTTCCTGTGGATGAGATTAATGATAAAAATCCCACAAGATTGTCCATCGGTGAAGTAAAAACAGGTGTAAATTATGCCGTTATTTTGCACACTAATGCAGGACTTTGGGGATATAATATAGGAGATACAATTATGTTTACATCAACTCATCCTTATCGAATCAAAGTGACCGGAAGAATAAAGCATTTTATTTCTGCTTTTGGAGAGCATGTTATTGCTAAAGAAGTTGAGACAGCATTGAAATTTGCAATAAAAAAAACAGGTGCAATTGTGTCGGAGTTTACGGTGGCACCACAAATACATCCCACAGAAGGTTTGCCATATCACGAATGGTTTATAGAGTTTGGAGACAGGCTTGAAAACATGGAACAATTGGCTGGAGAAATAGAACAGAGCATGTTGAGTCAGAATGTTTATTACAAGGACTTGATTGATGGAAAAGTTTTGCAACCGCTTAAAATCACAAGGGTAAAAACCGGAGGTTTTGATGCTTATATGAAATCTATCGGGAAATTAGGAGGGCAAAATAAACTTCCCCGTCTGTCTGATGATAGGAAAATCGCAGACAAGCTCATGGAATTGGACGTATGTGAGTGATAAAAAATGATTTATGTATATTTTTAATATTACTTTTAGTGTAGAACCTGAAATTGAGCGAGAATACTTGGCTTATATAAAATCTGTTTTTATTCCGGAAATGCTCAAGAGTGGTTTGCTGAAATCTGCAGAAACCGGCAGGGTTGTTTCAGATTATATCGATTCAATTTCTTATGCGGTTCAATTTAGGACAGACAAGAAAAATCTGGAAATCTTTAAGCAAAATGAATTGGAAAATTTCTTGCATCAAATCAATCAAAAATTTCTCTCCAAAGTCTTATACTTCTCTACGGAATTGGAAATTGTGGATAAACAGTAGTTCTACACCTTTTCTCCAAATAGAGTTGCAGATGTACAATCATTGATTTTCACTTGTACAAAATCTCCCGATTTCTCATTGTTTGATTTTGGAAAAATGACAACGGCATTCTGAGAATTTCGTCCCATCCAGTGTCGGTCTGATTTTTTTGAATTGCCTTCAATGAGCACATCAACGGTTTTGCCAATGAATTTTTTCATTCTATACAGGCTGTGTTCTTGTTGTTTATCTATGATTTCTCTCAACCTTTTAGACTTTATGTCTTGTGGCACATCGTCTTCAAATTTCTTGGCGCCAAGTGTTCCCGGTCGGACAGAATAGGCAAACATAAATCCAAAGTCATATTTTACATAATCCATTAAAGAAAGTGTTTGTAGGTGATCTGCATCGGTTTCTCCGCTGAATCCGGCAATCATATCTTGAGAGATAGCACAATCTGGGATAATGGTTCTGATTTGGTCGATGATTTGCATATATTGTTCTCTGGTATGCTTTCTGTTCATTTTTTTCAAAACATGGTCGCTACCGGATTGAACCGGAAGATGAATATGTTTGGCAATGTTTTGATGTTTTGCCATGGTACGGATTACATCAAGATTGAAATCTTGAGGATTAGATGTGGAAAATCTAATGCGAATATCGGGAAATCTTAAAGCAACCATTTCAAGTAATCGGGCAAAATCAACGGCTTTCTTTTTGGTTGCGACATCTGCTTTATCAAAATCTTTTTTCAATCCGCCACCATACCAAAGATAACTATCCACGTTTTGTCCCAAAAGTGTTACTTCTTTGAAATTTTTTTGTTGCAGATTTTCGATTTCTTTCAAGATGCTTTCAGGATTTCTGCTGCGTTCTCTTCCGCGGGTGAAAGGTACTACGCAAAAAGTACACATATTGTCACATCCTCGCGTGATGGAAACAAAGGCGGAAACGCCATTTGAGTTAAGCCTGACCGGTTCAATATCCTCATAGGTTTCCTCTTTGCTTAGCAACACATTAACAGCTTTTCTTCCGTCTTCCAATTCATCGATTAAATTGGGAAGATCTCTGTAAGCATCCGGACCGATTATCAAATCTACCAGTTTCTCCTCTTCAAAAATTTTATCTTTTAGTCGCTCTGCCATACACCCCATCAACCCGATTTTTGTTTTAGAATTCCCTTTTTTTAAATTATTGAATTGTTTTAGTCGGTTGCGAACGGTAGTTTCTGCTTTTTCTCTGATAGAACAAGTGTTGATAAGAATCAGGTCTGCTTCTTCAATTCTATTTGTAGTATTATAACCTTGTTTCAGGAGAATGGATGCAACAATTTCAGAATCGTTCATATTCATTTGGCATCCATAACTTTCAATGAATACTTTTTTTTGATTGGTTTTTTTTTGAGAAAATTCGAGACTTTTTCCTTGTAATTTCTCGTCAATTTTGTTGTTTGAATTTCTCCGATTTTCCATGTCTGCAAATATATGAATATAATACCTAATATTCTTAAATGTTAAAAATTACACGAGTAAAAAATAATCTGTTACATTTGCCGTTCAAAATTAGTGTCAAGTCGAGTATATTATTATCATACCGAGTCTTGTTAACTTTGCCGGTAGCTGCGTTAAAAATTTTAGTCATAAAACGGCTATGCCGAGGATTTTTGCCTTGCTCTCAACAAAATTCTCTCTGACTTATATGACATAACATGCCTGACTTAACACTAGAAAGATAATTTTTTAGACTTTTTGATAAAAAATGGAATGATTTTTGCTGTGAAAAGCACTTAATTCTGCCTGTTTTAAAAAGATAGTGTTTTGAATTATCACAATAACCGATAGCGAACAACATATGAAGAAATTATTATATTTATCAATAGGAGTCATTTTGACATTGTTCTTGTTTTCCTGTGTAAAAAATTTGGATTTTGACCAAGTAAAAGATTTTAGATATAAGCCGGTTGTGGAAGCGGATTTGTTTTATTTTGATTTGATCAAAGATGATATTACGCCTCCCAATGCAGGTGCAAGGTTTGTTTTTCATGATACAATAGGCTTTAATTTTTTTGAGCAGGGAAACACGAGAAATGGGTTTAAAAAGTTGGAACTGAGTGTAAAATATAAAAATTCGTTGAACAGACGCTTTTTGACAAAATATTATTTTGCAACGGAGTCTTATCAAATAGTGGATAGTTTGACACTTGATATTGCTTCGGGCACCAATGCTCATTCAACTGAAGGAGAAAAAATTTATACTTTCACCAAAACCGCTAATCCGGAATTTACGAATTCAAGAAAAATAATTATCAAAACAGAGCTAATCCCTCCAAGCATTCCAACAGATACAGGTCGGTTGCATGTGCAAACCAAGGCGAAGTTCTTTTTTGATATCAAAGATATGTAAGCTTATGCGGTATAGAAATAAATTTTTGATAATCGTGGTTTTGATATTACAATCAGCTTATACTCAGTTTAATGCCGTTGGATATGATTTTAATGCCAATGTTCAGTCTTTGAGTTTAAACCCCGGAAGTTATTTTCAATATAGTGAACAATTTGGCATTCCACTGACTTCAAATATTCAATTTTTTGCAGGTAGTTCGGGCTTGGCGGTGAGTGATCTTTTTGCAAAAAATAATGTATCTTTTAATGATAAGGTTTCAAAAACCATAAGCAAGCTCAGTAACGATGATTTTATACAGACAAACTATAGGCAAGACTTGTTTACCTATGGTTTTAAAGATGATTTGCAGAGATTTAAATCCATGGGACTATATTGGGAAATAGATCATATTACCTATCTTCCTGCAGACTTTCTTCAACTCGGTCTAGATGGGAATGCCTCGCATATGAATGATGTTTACACACTTGGCAGTTTGGCAACAAAAACAGAATTTGTTCAGACCTTTCACTATGGGGTGAATCAAATGATTAACGCAAAACTGACATTTGGCTATAGGTTAAAATTATATTCCGGAATTATCAATATTCAGTCGGTTAGAAACAAAGGAAAATTTTATACAACTACGGGACAAAATAATTATTATGCGCATCATCTGGACGATGTCAATCTCAGTATACAAACTTCCGGTTTTGCCGATTTGGCAGACAGAAAAAATCTAAATTCAAAGGATGTGATAAATCACTATTTGACCAAATTTATCTTTAGTGGAAATTATGGTCCGGGAGTTGATTTAGGCATAACTTATAAATATGACTACAGAACCTATTTTACGGCATCTTTGCTGGATTTAGGATTTATATATTTTGCCAGCGATGCCCGTTCTGACCAAATTAAAGGAGACTATGTATTTGAAGGTGCAAGCATTCAATTTCCTAAAAGTGGTTTGATTGACTATTGGAAAGATATAAGAATAGATTTTGAGAATGAAGTTCCTAAGGTGAGTAAGAAAAGTTCTTATCTTTCTTTGAGACCCGCCAGTCTATATACATCTGTGAAATATGGTTTGGGAGATTTAAAAAAACAAGATTGTGAAAATTTTCTCAACTTGAAAGATGAATATACAGAATATGTGGGGCTTATTTTGTTCTCACAATACAGGCCGGTTAAGATTCATACAGGCGCTAGTGTTTTTTATGAGAAAAACTGGTCTAAACATTTTTCAACCAGAGCAAACTTCACGGTTGATAATTTATCATATACCAGCTTAGGGGCAGGTTTTACGCTTAATGTTGGAGCCGTTCAGTTGTATATGTTGGCAGACAATTTGTTAGGGCTGATTGATTTATCTTCATCACACAAACAATCTGTTCAATTTGGATTAAATTTGGTTAGATAGCTTAATAGTCATACCGATTTTTCCATCTTTTTTTCAATATCTCCAAATACTTGAGTTCTTTAGAATTTTGTTGAGGTCGATAAAAAGTATGATGTTTAAGCTCTTCAGGTAAAAAGTCCATTTCTACAAAATTGTTTTTATAGTCATGGGCATATTTGTAGTCTTTCCCGTAGCCTTGTTGTTTCATCAGTTTAGTGGATGCATTTCGAATTTGCATGGGAACATCCAAATTGCCGGTTTCTTTTACTAGTTTTTGGGCAGCATTGATTGCGGTATAGGCAGTATTGCTTTTTGGAGAATTGGCTAGATATATTACGGTTTCTGCCAGTGTAATTCGGGCTTCCGGCCAACCTATTTTTGACACGGCATCAAAGGCAGCATTGGCAATGAGTAAGGCATTTGGATTTGCAAGACCAATATCTTCCGAGGCAAGAATAATCAATCTTCGGGCAATAAAAACAGGATCGGAACCGCCTTCAATGAGCCGAGCAAGCCAGTATATGGCGGCGTTTGGGTCGCTTCCTCTGATTGATTTGATGAATGCAGAAATGATATCATAATAAAATTCACCTTTTTTGTCAAACAAAATAGGGCTGTTTTTTACGCTGTTTTTGATTAATTCATCGTTGATTATAATCTTTTTTTCTTTGGTATGAGCCACAACTTGTTCAAAAATGTTTAATAATCTTCGTGCATCTCCTCCGGAATAATGAATGAGCGCATCTGTTTCTTTCAATTCAATATTTTTATCTTTCAAAAAAATATCATCTCTGATTGCTCTTTGCAGAATTTGTTTTAAGTGCTTTTTTTCAAGTGCTTTAAGCGTATAGACCTGGCATCTTGACAACAAGGCATTGTTGACTTCAAAGCTTGGATTTTCAGTGGTAGCTCCGATAAGTGTCACCCAACCTTTTTCAACAGCCTCGAGCAAGGAATCTTGTTGAGATTTGTTGAATCTGTGAATCTCATCAATAAACAAAATAGGCGCAGACTGGTCAAAAAGACCGGACTGATCCTTGGTTTTGCTAATAATTTCTCTAATATCTTTTACTCCTGAATTTATGGCACTTAGTTTATAAAAAGGTCTTTCGGTTTCTCTGGCAATGATTTGGGCAAGTGTTGTTTTTCCTATTCCCGGAGGTCCCCAGATAATTATAGACGAAAGAATTTTGGATTCTATTTGTTTTCTGAGAATGGTTTTTGCTCCGATAATATGCTCTTGCCCGATGAACTCATCTAAATTTTTTGGACGAATGCGTTCGGCTAAAGGTGTTTCTATAGACATTTTTTTTATACTTTTGAAGACATAAAAGTATAATTTTTTTATGAACAAGTCATCGGAGTATAAAAGTTTTTCTCAACATATCATCTTTCCGCTCTTTTTTGTCTTTCTGATTTGGTTGCCTTATTGGATTGAGATTACTTTCGGTTGTGATTTTACGGAATATGGTGTTTTTCCAAGAAAAACATTTGGTCTTCGGGGCATATTGTTTTCTCCGTTTATACATGGAGATTTTATGCATGTTTTTAATAATTCCATACCATTATTTATATTAACAGCATTTTTATTTTATCACTATAAGCAAGTTGCATGGAAAGTACTGTTGCCGGGTTTTTTGATGACAGGAATAGGCACTTGGATTCTTGGCAGACCGTCTTATCACATAGGAATAAGCGGAATTAACTATATGCTGATAAGCTTTTTGTTTTTTAGTGGATTGATTATAAAATATTATAGGCTGATTGCCGTTTCTTTGATAGTAGTGTTCCTGTATGGAGGTTTGGTATGGTTTATGTTCCCCGTTATCGACTATATTTCGTGGGAAGGACACTTATCCGGTTTCATTTCAGGTTTGGTATTGGCTTTGGTTTTTGGAAAAAATTTAAAGCATCAATATAAAAAAGATAAAACGGTAAAAATTTATCCGGAAGATGAAGATTTTTTAAAACAGTTCGATGAAAACGGTAATTTTATTGAAAATGAGCAGAAGAATCAATGATTTTTTTAGCCTAAAAGACTACTAAAAACAATATTATAGAAAAAAATAAGTTCATAATATTGTAACAATAAAAATTAATATTACCTTTGTGGCGCGAAATATTGACGTGAAATTAAAATAATAATTATATAAATTATGAAACAAAGATTTTTAATTGGTATTCTTTCATTTTCAATCCTAGGTTTATTTATGACCGGATGTTCCAGTAAGAGCAAAGACTTTGAAGTTTCTAGGGGAACAGGTTGGAAGCTAAATTCTAAGGAAGGAGGATTCAAGTTTAATCCAAAATACAGAAATCAAGTCACAGCTCCCGGATTGGTTTTTATCGAGGGAGGAACATTCACTTTTGGAAAAGTGGAAGATGATGTGATGAATGATTGGGAAAATACGCCCAATCAACAAAATGTCCGATCTTTTTATATGGACGAAACAGAAGTAACCAACTTGATGTATCTGGAATACTTAGATTGGTTGAAAAGAGTTTTTCCCATAGATAATCAAAAATATAAAAATATTTATAACAGCGCATTACCTGATACGCTTGTATGGAGAAGCCCTTTGAGTCATAGTGAAGATTTAGTGAATAATTATCTTAGACATCCTGCCTATGCTTTATATCCCGTAGTGGGAGTGAATTGGATTCAAGCCGTGCAATACTGCAACTGGAGAACAGACAGAGTGAATGAATTGTTGTTGTATAAAAACGGCAAACTTAGTGCAGAAGCCTTAAAAAATGCAGACCCTACAAAATTGTTTAATACAGAGACCTATTTAAACGCTCCTCAATTAGCCTATGGAGGTGATACGGAAATGTATAGAGCAAAAAAGAAATCAAGCGATTCTACTTTGAACGTTGTCAATAGATCATCAGGGATTATCATGCCGTCTTACAGACTTCCAACTGAAGTTGAGTGGGAATATGCCGCCAAAGCAGACGTTGGATTGAGAGAATTCAATACGGTATTGGGAAGAAAAATATTTCCTTGGAGCGGAGTGGCAACCAGAACAACAAAAAAAGGAAGAGACAGAGGAAAAGAATTAGCAAATTTCAAAATTGATGATGGAAATTATGATGGTCTTGCCGGCTGGACAGATGATGCTGCCGTAATAACTGCCCCCGTAAAAACTTATCCTCCGAATGATTTCGGACTTTATGATATGGCAGGAAATGTCAACGAGTGGGTGGCAGATGTATATCGTCAAATCATCGATGATGAAGCCAGTGACTTTAACTATTACAGAGGAAATGTTTACACTGAACAAGCCTTTGATAAAAATGGAAAATTGATTGTAATCACAGCAGATTCCATTCCGATGGATACCTTGCCTAACGGTAGGATTTTTGTCAAACAATTCCCGGGTTCTATTGCGAAAGTGCCGATAAAAGATGACGAGCTTTATCTCAGACAGAATTTTGACAGATCTGATAACAGAAGCTACAATGACGGAGATATTGCATCATCTAGAAATTATATCAAAAACAAAGAAGATGTTAATGCAGATCCTTCGTTGAGAATGTATAATGCTCCCGTTCACGCCGATGGCAAAGATAAGTCAGACAAAAGAACAACACTTGTAGACGATGAAGTTAGAGTGATTAAAGGAGGTTCTTGGAGAGACAGAGTTTATTGGATGGATCCTTCTCAAAGAAGATTTTACCCACAGTACCTTTCAAGAAATGATATTGGTTTTAGATGTGCGATGACCAGAGTGGGAACCAAATCAATAAAAAAGAAATATAGAAGACCTTATAATTAATAAAGTTAAGTATTATAAAAAAACAAAGTCGAGGAATTCCTCGACTTTGTTTTTACGTTTAAACAATTTTTAAAATTATTTTTGAAAACAATATGGGAAAAAAATTAGTCATTGTTGAGTCCCCTGCGAAAGCCAAGACAATTAAAAAATTTTTAGGAAAAGACTTTGAAGTTGAATCCAGCTATGGACATATAGCCGACTTACCTGCAAAAGAGCTGGGAATTGATACAAAAGATTTCACACCAAAATATATTGCATCCGGTGATAAAAAAGAAGTGATTAAGAAACTTAAAAGATTGGTAAAAAGCACCGACGAAGTTTTATTGGCAAGTGATGAAGATAGAGAAGGAGAGGCCATTGCTTGGCATCTTAAAAACCAATTGAAATTGAAAGATGAAACAACAAAGAGAATTGTTTTTCATGAAATCACAAAAACAGCAATTCAAAAAGCTATCGAAAATCCAAGAGATATCAATTATGACTTGGTTGATGCCCAACAAGCAAGAAGATTGTTAGATCGTTTGGTGGGTTATGAGCTTTCTCCAATTTTGTGGAAAAAAATTAAAAAAGGTCTTTCTGCCGGGCGGGTTCAATCTGTAGCGGTAAGGCTGATTGTAGAGAGAGAAAATGAAATAAGAAATCACGAGTCTAAGAGTTCATTCAGAATCATCGGCAATTTCTCTGCAGACAAGTCAGTCGCCTTCGGTTCAACACTTGACAAGGAATTTATAGAAGAGGCCGAAGTTGAACACTATTTGCAACAAGTAAAAGAGGCAGCGTTTAGGGTCAAAGATATTAGTACCAAAGCGGCAAAAAGAACCCCGGCACCTCCGTTTACAACATCTACACTACAGCAAGATGCTGCCAGAAAATTAGGTTTCAGCGTGTCAAAAACCATGATGTTGGCACAAAAATTATATGAAACAGGATATATCACTTATATGAGAACAGACAGTGTAAACCTGTCAAATGATGCCAAACAGCAGGCAGTTGAAATGATTGTGTCAGACTATGGAAAAGAATATAGCAAAACAAGAAATTTCAAAACCAAGTCTAAAGGAGCACAAGAAGCTCACGAGGCAATCAGGCCTACTACGATTTCCAGAAAAACAGTTGATGTTGATTATGATTCAAGTAGATTATACGATCTAATTTGGAAAAGAACCGTTGCATCTCAAATGTCTGACGCAAAAATCAACAGAACGGTGTTGAAAATTGAAAATGATAAAAGTGATTATCTTTTCACGGCAAAGGGAGAAGTGATTGTTTTTGAAGGTTTTCTGAAACTCTATCAGGAATCGAAAGACAATGCAGAGGATGAGTTGAAAGGACAATTGCCAAAATTAAAATCAGGAGAAATGTTGAATGCAATATCTATTGAAGCCGTTCAAAGATTTTCAAAAGCTTCAGCGAGATATAATGAAGCCGCGCTGGTTAAAAAAATGGAAGAATTGGGCATTGGAAGACCCTCGACTTATGCACCGACAATTTCTACCATTCAAAAAAGAGAATATATTGAAAAGAAAACCCTTGATGCAAAAAAAAGAAATGTGCTGAAATGGATTTTAAAAGATGGTCAGATTCAAAAATCACAAGTAACGGAAAAATATGGTTTTGAAAAAAATAAACTTATTCCAACAGATATTGGAATTGTCGTAAATGATTTTCTAACACAGCATTTTGATCATATTTTGGACTATAATTTCACAGCCAATATAGAATTGGAGTTAGATAAAATTGCAGAAGGAAAAGTGCAGTGGAAAGATACGCTCAGAGAGTTTTATCAAAAATTTCATCCCATTGTTGAAAGCGTTGAAAAAAATGCGATGAGAGCAAGAGGAGAGAGACTCTTGGGAGTAGACCCTGATACAAAAAAGAATGTTTATGTGAAAATCGGTCAGTATGGACCGGTTGTTCAAATTGGAGAATCAAACGAAGAAGAAAAACCAAGATTTGCCGGAGCCCCAAAAGGAATAAGCTTGAATGATATCACGTTGGAGCAAGCATTGGTAATGTTTCAATTTCCTAAAAACATAGGACAATATGATAACAAAGAAGTAGTGATTGCCACAGGCAGATATGGTCCATATATCATATACGATAGCAAATTCATTTCAATTCCTAAAAATATAGACCCTGTTTATATTAGTTTAGAACAAGCAACAGAACTGATAAAACAAAAACAAAAGGCGGATGAGCCCATAGCTGAATATGATGGAAACCCCGTTTACAAAGGAAAAGGAAGATTTGGACCTTTCATAAAATGGAAAGAACTATTTATTAACGTTCCAAAGAAGTATGACTTCGATAATTTAAGTCCGGAAGATATTGTTGAACTGATTGTCAACAAAATTCAGAAGGAAAAAGATAAAATGGTCAAAGTTTGGAACAAAGAAGGAATTAGTATTCAAAAAGGAAGATGGGCAAGACTATATGTGGTTAAGGGAAAAAAGAGAGCCATTCTTCCCAAAGGGATAGACCCTGAAACGATTACACTTGAAATGGCAAAGAAAAATTTAAAGTAGAAAATATTTATGTTTGATTTCTTTTCTCCCATACAAGTTGAGCTAAATGTTGATAAGTCTCTAGGCACTCTGGGCGCTTATGTTGACTTGTATCAAACAGGTAGCTTTCCTGAATCGGAATCTGCAGATTTGATTATCTTCGGAGTGGAAGAGGAAAGAAATGCCATTGACAACGATGGCACAAAATTTGCCCCTGATGTAATTAGAAAATCATTTTATCAACTATTTCCGGGTGATTGGCATCTCAAGATAGCGGATTTAGGAAATATCAAGCAAGGAAGTACTATTGATGACACCTATTTTGTAGTTGCCAATTTGGTTTCGAAGCTGTTAGATCAAGATAAACATATCATTGTTTTAGGAGGCAGTCAAGATTTGACCTATGCTTTGTCAAAAGCATACAATAACAATAAGAAACCATTCAATTTGAGTATAATTGATGCAGAGATAGACGGTGTTTTGACTGATAGTCAAGTGGACAATCAAAACTATTTGACGAATATTTTGACATCCGAGGATACACTCTTAAATAATTTGAATGTTATAGGAATTCAGACTTATTACAATCATCCTGCCAAATATGAAATATTCAAGAGACTTTATGTGGATTATATAAAATTATCGGATGTTCAAAAGAACATATTGAATATAGAACCATGTTTGAGAGATGCACATATACTCAGTTTGGATGTTTCAAGCACAAAAGATGCCTACCTTCCTGCACAAAAGAAAAGCAGACCCAATGGTTTGGACGGACAAGAAATATGTATTTTGACCAGATATTCAGGGTTATCAGTATACAACAGAATTCTAGGTATTTTTGAGTTTAACCCTTATTTTGATAAAAACTCGTTGGGCGCCAACACGATAGCACAAGCTATGTGGTACTTTATCGAAGGGAAAAATTTAAAAACGGATGATTATCCGGAAATAGAAATAAATGAATTAATCAAGTTCAATGTTGAGAATGATTTATTGAAATTAATTTTTTATAAAAACGATAAAACAGGACGTTGGTGGGTAGAAGTTCCACAAATAGAGACCGAAAAAAAGTTGATTTCATGTGCAGAACAAGATTATTTGGACGCAGTGAATAAAAAAATATCAAATAGAATTTACAATATTTTTAATAAAAATACGATATAGATAATAAATACTTGTCGGTGTTCATTGCTTTATAAGCAGTATAGTGGAGCAAACTGTGTGGTGAATATCAACTGTAAAACATTGTAAAAGAGACAAAAAATTACGAAATTTGCATGTGTAAATATTTTATCTTTATATTTGCAAAATAGTAATCAGAATTATTAAGACAAAAAAATTATTTTTTTATGAAAAGGATTTTAGCAATTTCAGCTATTTTTACCATTCTGTTGACAAGTTGTGGTAACAACTATAAAAGAGGAGAAGTAGTTGGTGTTAGAGGACACCAATGGCATCCTTATCAACCTTTTGGCATGAGTCTAATTCCCGGTGGAGCTTTTGTAATGGGGAAACAAAATGAAGACAAGACTTATGCAATGAATGCTTCCACAAAAACAGTGACAGTCAGAGCTTTCTATATGGATGAGACAGAAATCACCAATGCAGAATACAGAGAGTTTGTTTCCTATGTAAGAGATTCCATTATCAGATACAAATTGGCATCTTTAGCAGAGGAAATGTCAGAAAGCATATCTCCTAAAAAGGGAATTGGAAAATATATGTTCAAAACCGTTGATACGGTAAAAAATGCATATTACAAATACATGATTAACACCTATGATAATTTGACCAATTCTGATGATGATAATGCAGGAAAATTGCTAAACTGGAAACCGGATTTAGTCACAGATGTGAATAAATTTCCGGATGAATATTATGCAGAGGTAATGGATTCAATTTATCTGCCTCCGAATGAAACACCTGATGGAATCAGAATGTATGATGTGAACAAATTTATTTATAAGCTACGCTGGATAGACACGGGTGAAGCGGCAAGAAAAGGTCAAAAGCGATCAGAAAACGTTAAAGATACCGTTATAAGAGTATATCCTGATACTACAGTATGGGTAAAAGATTTTGTTTATGCTTATAATGAGCCTATGCACGATGATTATTTTTGGCATGAAGCATATAGTGACTATCCTGTGGTTGGAGTGAATTGGTATCAAGCAAATGCCTTTGCAGACTATAGATCCAAAAAGATGACATGGTTCTTAAGAAGTAAAAAAAGACAACCCATGCATAGGTTCAGACTGCCAACAGAAGCAGAGTGGGAATATGCAGCCAGAGGAGGCATGGAAGGTGGAGATTATCCTTGGGGTGGTCCTTATACAATGAACGAAAAAGGATGTTTCTTGGCAAATTTTAAACCTCTAAGAGGAGACTATGGAGCAGACCAGGCCGTTTTTACTGCAAAAGCAAAATCATTCAATCCCAATCCATACAATCTTTATAATATGGCAGGTAATGTATCAGAATGGACAATATCGTCCTATTTTCCGGATTCATATCAGTATGGCGCAACATTCAACCCAACAACACACGATTATAAAAATAAAAGAAAAATTATCAGAGGAGGGTCTTGGAAAGATGTTAAGTTCTATATCCAAGTACATTCAAGAGCATATGAATATGCAGATACAGCTAGAAGCTATATAGGTTTTAGATGCGTGCAAGATTATATGGGAGTAAGCGCTCAAGGCAAATAAGAAATACAATATTTACATTATTATAACAATTAACAAAAAAATTAAAATTTAGTAAAATGGCACAACAATCAAAGAAAAGTAAGAAGTTTTTTCATATGGTCTACAGTATTGGAGCTTCTATTGTAATTTTAGGAGCAATGTTCAAGATTCTTCATATTGGTTTTTGGATTTTCACTGGAGACAGCCTTTTGATGGCAGGATTGATTACGGAAGCACTAGTGTTTTTTCTTTCGGCTTTTGAACCGGTCGAAGAAGATTTGGATTGGTCAAAAGTATATCCTGAATTAGCTGGAGGAAGTGCAAGAAAAAGAAAAGACAAAACAGATCAGGACATTGAGACAAAACTATCTGAGAAACTGGATAAGATGTTGAAAGAAGCCAACCTTGATTCGGAATTGATGAAAAGTTTGGGAGAAAGCATTACAAAGTTGCATAAAGCGGCAAAAAGCATGGATGTTGCCGTTGATGCAGCAGACTCAACCAAAAGATATGCCGAAGAATTATCTATAGCATCTACTCAACTAGAGAGTCTGAATTCACTATATAAAGTTCAGATGGAAAGCACAAACAAACATGCAGTAGCAAATGAAACCGCTGCAGCACAAGTAGAAGAACTCAAAGAACGGATGACAGTGTTGAAGCAAAACATGTCTAGCCTGAATGATATTTACGGAGGAATGCTTTCAGCCATGAAAGTAGGAAAATAAGATTATAATCAAAATTTACTACTAACCTAAAAATTTATTTAAATGGCAGGAGGAAAATTATCAGCAAGGCAGAAGATGATTAACTTGATGTATCTGGTTTTCATTGCAATGATGGCGCTTCAGATGTCTAAAAAAGTCTTATCGGCTTTTGGAGAATCTGCAGAAGAAGTGGTTAAATCATCAGAAATGAAAACCCAATCAAATAATTATTTGATAAAAACTTTGGAACAAAGTGCAAAAGACCAACCTCAAAAGTATGGGGCTAAACATAAAGTGGCATTAATTTTAGATAAAAGATCACAAGAATTTGCCGATTATATGAAAGCACTAAAAGAGGAAGTCTTAAAAGAAGATAAAGCCAAGATTGATCCCAAGACGGGGAAAATGGATTATGAAAAATTATCTAAAAGTGCCGCTTTAGACAATATGTTTTTTAAAAGTGGAAAGCCAACCGCTAAAGCAAAAGAATTCAAATCTAAAATTGAAGCTTATAAAAAATATTTACTTTCTCTAGATGATTTAAGCGAAGCCACTAAGGAAAATATTAAATCCAGATTTAATACGGCAGACTATAAGACAAAACTCAAAAGAGAAGGATGGTTGGAACACAATTTTGAAGGTTTTCCTACAATTGCTTCTACTTTTAAGTTTGATAACTATCAAGCGAAAGCCAGAGAAACAGAAAATGAGATTATGTCTCAAATGCTTAGAGGACAAATGAGTAAAGATGTTTCTGTGACCAATTATGCTCCGGTTGTGATTTTAGACAAATCAGCTTATTTTCCCGGTGAAAGAGTAACCGGAAAAGTAGCTTTAGGTCGCGTGGATAGCACGATGACCTTTAAAGAAGTTACCATCAACAAGACTAAAGTTGCAGAAGAACTTTTGAAAGGAGGACAATTAAGAATTGATATTCCTGCGGGAAATGTTGGGGAAAAAGAAATTCCGGGTAGAATTGTATTCGAGGAAAACAATAAGCCTATTCCACTTGATTTTTCGATTAAATATGCTGTAATTCCTATTCCCAACAGTGCTGTGATTTCAGCAGAAAAGATGAATGTGGTTTATAGAGGTGTGAAAAATCCGTTGGCAATTTCCATCCCGGGCGTATCCGATAACAAAGTGAGAGTGAACGCACCGGGGCTAAGTAAAGTAGGCACAGGAAAATATGTTATGGATGTAACAACCTTTAAAGGCAAGTCCGTAAAAATTAATGTAAGCGGCTCAGTGAACGGAAAACCTGTTTCCGACAGTAAGGTGTTCAGAGTAAAAAATATCCCTGCACCGACAGGAACAATACGTGGAGAAAGTGGTATGGTAAAAATGCCTAAAAGAAATTTAAAAATTTCTACCGTAGGCGCATCACTACCCGACTTTGATTTTGATATCAAACTGAGAGTGAAAGCATTTGATTTCAAAGTTCCCGGACAACCAACGGTGACTGTGCATGGAAACAAACTAAATGCAAAGGCTCAGAAGTTGTTGAACAGGGTTAAAACCGGTCAAACCATTCAGATTTATAATATCAGAACGGCACTTGTAGGTAATTCTGCATACAAAGTAAAAAAACCATCAATTATCACTGTTGAAATTAGTAACTAAGTACATTATAAACTTCTTTAGGGAAGGAGAAAAAAATATAGTAAGAAAAAAATGAGACAAATGAAAAAAGTATTTTTAATTATTTCGTTATTGCTGTTTTCAAGTTCAATCTTTGCGCAGTTCAATATATTGAATGCCAAGGATCCTAGTGATATCGGAGTAAAAAATAAAAGTCAGGAAAAGCAAGATTTTAGTAAACCTTTGCCCTATCCTTATACTGAAGACAGAGATGTGCTTTGGTCAAAACAAGTATGGGAAAGAATAGACTTGGATGAACGTTTCAACTTGCCCTTGTATTATCCTACCGATACTTTAGCAGCAATGCCGAGAGTGAGATCTCTGTTTGATGCACTTTACAGTGGTATCAAAAATGGAGAGATTACTAAAGTTTATGCAGATTCATATTTCACGGAGAAAATGAATCTTGAAGAAATAAAACAAGGTATGGTTGCAAGAGATACCGTTGAAGCCGGATATGATCAATATAATGAAACCGGTCACGTGGACGAAGAGTATATCAATGTTTTTGAAGTGAAATCAGAAACCATTCAAGAATTTCATGTTCGAGGCATGTGGTATTTTGATGCTAAGTATGGCGAATTGAAATATAGACTTTTAGGCATTGCGCCAGCAGCCATAGATCCCAAAAGTATGGCGGCAGGAGCTTCTCCTGACGTGGTCGAAGTATTTTGGGTTTTCTTTCCGGATGCCAGAAATACCCTGCATAAGTTCTATGCTTTCAATACACGGAATACCGCCAAACCGATTGACTATGACCATTTGTTGAATGCCAGACGATTCAAGGGGGTTGTATATAAAGAAGACAATATGTATGGAGACAGAGAAATCAAAGAATATCTTCATGAAGATGCGTTACGTCAACTTTTAGAATCTCAAAAAATTAAAGAAAAAATCAGACAGTTCGAAGAAGATATGTGGAACTATTAATCTACGAAGAACTTCTAATACGATTATAAAAAGCATCCGATTCCCATTGGATGCTTTTTTATTTATGAGCATATTTTCATTTATTTTATTACTTTTGTAATCACTGAAAAATAGAAGATGAGAGATAAACTACAATTAGTAAAGAATAGATTTGACGAAGTTTCCGATTTAATCATTCAACCTGATATTATCAACAATCAAAAGAGATATATTGAGATAAACAAAGAATATAAAGAACTTCAAAAGATTGTTGAAAAGATTGATGAATATGATATGTTAACCAATACGATTGAAGAAGCAAAATCTATTTTAGAAGATGAAACAGATCCGGAAATGATTGAAATGGCAAAAATGGAAATGAATGAAGCCCAAACAAAAATTCCCAAACTCGAAGAAGAAATAAAACTGATGATGATTCCTAAAGATCCAACTGATGAAAAAAATGTGATTGTTGAAATCAGAGGAGGAACAGGAGGAGATGAAGCCAGTCTTTTTGCCGGAGATCTCTACAGGATGTATACAAAATATGCCGATAAAAAATCTTGGAAAACAGAAATAGTCGATTTCAATGAAGGTACCTCGGGAGGTTTCAAAGAAATGGTGTTCAAAATATCAGGAAATGATGTATATGGAACAATGAAATATGAAGCCGGTGTTCATCGCGTACAACGTGTTCCGCAAACGGAGACACAAGGCAGAGTGCATACATCCGCAGCCACAGTGATGGTTTTTCCTGAGGCAGAAGAATTTGACGTACAAATTAATCCGAATGATGTCAAGAAAGACCTGTTCATGTCATCCGGTCCCGGAGGGCAATCAGTCAATACAACCTATTCTGCAGTTCGGCTGACACACCTTCCTACAGGAATCGTTGCACAGTGTCAAGATCAAAAATCGCAACATAAAAATTATGAAAAAGCTTTAAGTGTTTTGCGTTCCAGACTCTATGAACAAGAACTTAAAAAACGCCAAGAACAAGACGCAAAATTCAGACAATCCATGGTGTCTAGTGGAGACCGCTCTGCAAAAATCAGAACCTATAACTATCCGCAAGGAAGAGTGACCGACCATCGTATTAATCTGACTTTGTATGATTTAAATAATATCATCAACGGAGAATTGGATAAGGTGATAGACGAACTTAAATTGGCAGATAATACAGAAAAGTTGAAAGCTGCCGGAGAAGATTTGTAATTTATCTAAAATCAAATCAATTTTAATGAACACTTATATAGATCAAATTGATCGTCGTGTTTTGACTGTAGGAACGCCGAAAAGAATTGTTTCATTGGTGCCGTCCATAACTCATTTGTTGTATAAACTCGGTCTGGATAACGAAGTAGTTGGCATCACAAGATTTTGTAAGTTTCCGATAAATTGGAAAAAAGAAAAAACAATTATAGGCGGTACAAAAGATATTAAAGCAAACAGAATCAGAACATTGCAACCTGATTTGATATTAGCCAATAAGGAAGAAAACACCAAAGAAATGATTTCTGAGCTGGAACAAATAGCTCCGGTTTATGTGTCTGATGTATCTGATCTTGAATCAAATAGGCATTTAATTGAAGCCTTGGGAGTTATGCTTGATGTAAAAAAAAAATCTGATAAATTAAATTTGGCTATTCAAAATAAGCTTGCATATTTGGAAAATTTTTTAGCTGATAAGAAAATAAAAAAAACAGCCTACTTTATTTGGAAATCACCTTGGATGACGGTGGGAGGAGATACGTTTATTCACCGGATGTTGAAGCTGAACAAGTTTGAAAATATATATGCAAAACAACTGCGCTATCCGCAAATAGAGCCGGAAGAATTAAAAGAAAAACATCCGGAATTGATTCTACTATCATCAGAACCCTATCCGTTTAAAGATAAACATCAAAAAGAATTACAAAAAGAATTCCCCGATTCACAAATCATATTGGTTCAAGGAGAAGCATTCACTTGGTTTGGCGCTTATTTGCTTCAGGCAGTAGATTATTTTATTCAAATTCAAAAACAAATTTATGCATACTAAAGAAGAAAAAATTGCAGCTTTTGCCAGATTATTAGACATTATGGATGATTTGCGGGTGGGATGCCCTTGGGACAAGAAACAAACTTTAGACAGTTTGAGACATTTGACCATTGAAGAAGTCTATGAGCTGGCAGATGCCATCTTGGAAAAGGATATGAATGAAATCAAAAAGGAACTGGGAGATTTGCTTTTGCATATTGTTTTTTATGCCAAGATAGGCTCTGAGACCAAAGATTTTGATATTGCAGATATAGCAGAAGCCATCAGTGAGAAACTAATTTACAGACATCCGCATATCTATGGTGATGTGAAAGTTAAAGATGAAAACGAAGTCAAAGAAAATTGGGAGCGATTGAAATTGAAAGAAGGGAAAAAATCGGTTTTAGAAGGAGTGCCTAAGTCTTTGCCTGCAATGGTCAAAGCCATGAGAATTCAAGAAAAAGCCAGAGGAGTGGGTTTTGACTGGGACAATAAAGAACAAGTTTGGGAAAAAGTACAAGAAGAATTGCAAGAATTCAGAGACGAAATACAAAAAAATAATCAGCAAAAAATGGAAGATGAATTTGGAGATGTGCTGTTTTCATTGATCAACTATGCCAGATTTTTGAATATTAATCCGGAAACAGCTTTGGAACGCACTAACAAAAAATTTATCAAACGCTTTCAATTTCTAGAAGAAAAGATTAAATTTGACGGAAAGGATTTGAAAAATATGAATTTAGAAGAAATGGAAACCTATTGGAGAGCTGCCAAAAAAAACGAATCATAGTGAACGTGAAACTCAAATTTTATCTCGCTCTATTGCTGATGGTGCCTTTCTTTTTGAACGTTGTGGCGCAAGAAGACGATTTTGGCAAGAGTGTAGAAAAACTAATAGATAGCAGAGAACACAGGTTTTCGGTAATCAATTATGCTTTTAATAAGTACAGGCATGACAGTATCAAGATGAAACAGTTTGCTCGTATAAGCAACGCTAATAAATACAGCATTGGAGAATCTTATGCCTATAATATGTTGGGTAAAATCTATAGAATGAATACAGATTATCCCGAGGCAATTCACTATCATCAAAATGCTTATGTAAAAGCCGTTGAAGCCAAAGACACGGTGATGCAAGTTTATAGTTTGAATATGTTGGGAGTGGTTTACAGAAGAATGGATGCCGTAAAATCTGCTTTGCAATATCATGATATGGCTTTGGAATTGGCTAGAAAAAAACACCGGCAGGACAAAGAAATCCTTGATAACATCGCCATATCACATAACAGTATTGGAAATATTTATGTGTTGCTCAACAGAGATGACATGGCATTGTTGCACTTCAACAAAGCATTAGGAATAGAAAAGAAATTCAATAACAAATTAGGATTAGCCATTAACTATCAGAACATAGGTTCTATTTATGAAAATGAAGGAGATTTGAACAAGGCTTTGGAATACTATGAGAAATCTTTGGGCTATAATGAGCAGATTCATTCAAAAGTTGGAAAAATTATTTGCAATAATAGCATAGGTGAAGTATATATCAAGAAAGGCGAACCAAAAAAAGCTTTAAAAATTATTTTGCCCAGCTTGGATATTGCAGAACAATTGGGAGATGACTATTATTTATCAGGAGTATATTTGAATTTAGGAAGAATATACACGGGAATAGGCAACTACAAAGAAGCAGAACATTTTTTACGAGAAGGTCTGGGAATAGCAAAAGAGAATAATATTGTATCCTATATTGCAGACGGATATCAATATTATGCAGAGCTCAAAGAAAAACAAGGCAGATATAAGGAGGCCTTGGTTTTTCAGAAAAAATTCACCGATGAAAAAAATATGATTCTCAATGAAAAGAATCAACAATTGGTCTCGGATTTGATTGTGAAACAAATCAAAAAAGAAAATGACGAAAAAATTCAGCAATTGGGAGATGAAAATATACAGGTTAAAAATAAACTCAAAAAGACCAAATCATCAATTTATATCATGTTTGCGGTTTTTGCACTGTTGACGATTTTGAGTCTAATCTATTATTTTCAGAGCAGGATTGAAGATAACAGAAAATTGATGAATATGGAACAAAATTTGCTCAGGGCACAGATGAATCCACATTTTATTTTCAATTCTTTAAATTCGATAAAACTCTATATCATCAATAATGATAAAAGAGCGGCGGTGACCTATCTCAATAAGTTTGCAAAATTAATCAGAACAATTTTGCTATCAACCACAACTGAAAAAGAAACCACTGTAGCCAAAGAAATTGAGACCTTGAAGCTTTATACATCAATTGAGAATATAAGAATGTCTGAAACCTTGGATTTTTCCATAGATATTGACGACACCTTGGATATTGAGCATTTGAAAATTCCATCCATGCTCACGCAGCCTTTTGTTGAAAATGCCATTTGGCACGGTTTGGCGACTATAGAAGGGAAGAAAGAACTTAAAGTGAAAATTTATCCTGAAAGTATAAATTATTATGTAGTTGAAATTGAAGATAATGGCATAGGAAGAGAACGTGCCATGGAAATCAAGCAGTCTAAAATTTTCAAAAAAACTTCCATTGGAATCTCTCTTTCGGAAGAACGTCTGGAAAATTTTTCAAAAAAATTCAATTATCCTCATGATTTACAGTTCATTGATCTTTATGATGAAAAAGGCAAGCCTAAAGGAACTAAAGTGATTATAAAAATTCCTTATTAATCCATTCATTTTTTTTATAAAAGTTGTGAAATTGTATGCTTGTTGTATTTGGATTGTCATACATTTGCCATAAGATTCTTCAAATATAATTTTAATGTCAATTAAGAAAGGACATAAAAAAACGGATATAGAAAAGTCAATTGATTTGCTTTTAGATATTTGTTCATTATTAATGTGTTCCGGAGCCAATACCAAGCGGGTTATCGATTCGGTTAACAGATTTGCAGAAGCACTTCACTTGAAGCCCCATGCGCTGATCAGTCATAAATCTATTATCATGACCTTGACAGATATTGAAACCAAACATACCTATACGGTAGTTACGCAAATTCCAAAATATAAAATTAATTTTTTGACTGTTGCCGATATCAGTAGAGCAAGTTGGAAAGCCATTGATAGAAAATGGAATTTTGAACAAATTGAAAAAAGAATCACCGATATCAGAAATAAGAAAAGATATCCTATATGGTTGGTCTTGTTTGCAGTGAGTTTGGCAGGCGCAAGTTTTGCAAGAATATTTGGTGGAGATTATTTCAATATGATAGTTGCTTTTATAGCCACATTAGCGGGACTTTTGATGTTCAAAATAGCACATAACTATCATATCAATGCCTATGTGCGCACTTATTTGTCTTCAGTTGTTGCATCATTTGTTGCCGGTTTGGGCATTCTGTCTCATATAGGAGTAAAACCGGATATCGCCCTTGCCACTTCCGTATTGTTTTTAGTGCCGGGAGTGCCACTTGTCAATTCGTTTAATGACTTTTATAATAATCATATCCTAAATGGGATGGTTCGTTTTATAAGCGGATTTATAACAGTTCTAGCCATTGGTTTGGGTGTCATCAGTATTATGCTCATTTTGAATATTAATGTTTTTAAATAAATGGAAAATTTATATATAATCATATTAGAAAGTGCATTTTGGTCAGGAGTTGCAGCCTTAGGATTTGGCATATTGTTCAATATTCCGGAGAAAGCAATTTTTACGGTTTTCTTGCTAGGTTTTTTTGCAGGTTTAGTAAAATTTATTTTTCTACACTTGGATTATAGTATTGTCACGGCAACCTTTTTCGCATCCTTGTTTGTAGGGGCAATGAGCATGCCGTTTGCAAAAAGAATTCATAAACCGATTGTGGTCTTTTCCATTCCGTCAATAATTCCTATGATTCCGGGATATTTTGCTTATAAAACCATACTCGCTATCAGAAGGTTTACATTTCTCAGATCAGAAGATATCAGCCACGAAGGACTACTTAATGCCATTTTTACAAATGGATTTATGACTTTTTTTATATTGTTTGCCATTACAGTAGGTGTTTCTGCGCCAATGCTCATTTTGGGAAAAGATATGGCAAGAAAACTCAAAGATTGACAGAAATGTCTTTTATACCGCCACTTTTCCTTTGATATGCGGATGCGGATTATAACCAACCAACTCAAAGTCTTCATAAGAAAATTCAAAAATATTTTTCACATCAGGATTGATTTTCATTTGTGGTAGTTTTTTTGGTGCTCTGGATAGCTGTAGATTTACTTGATCAAAATGATTTGTATAAATATGTGCATCACCCAGTGTGTGAATAAATTCGCCGTATTGCAATCCGGAAACTTGTGCCATCATCATACTCAGTAAGGCATAAGAAGCAATATTAAAAGGAACGCCCAGAAAAATATCGGCACTGCGCTGATACATCTGACAAGAGAGTTTTCCCTCGGCTACATAGAATTGAAAAAAGGCATGGCAAGGTGGCAGTGCGGCTTTGCCGTTGGCAACATTTTCCGAGAAACTTTTTGATGTGTCAGGCATCACAGAAGGATTCCATGCAGAAACCAACATTCTCCTGCTGTCCGGATTACGTTTGAGTTGCTCAATAATATTTGAAATCTGATCGATTCCGTCACCGTTCCAATTACGCCATTGGGCACTATAAACAGGACCCAAATTGCCATCTTCATCTGCCCATTCATTCCAAATTCTGACACCGTTTTCTTGCAAGTATTTGATATTGGTATCACCGGATAAAAACCATAACAACTCATGAATAATAGATTTCAAGTGTAATTTTTTGGTGGTTAATATCGGGAAACCATCTTGCAAATCAAAACGCATCTGATAGCCGAATACACTTCTTGTTCCGGTTCCGGTTCGGTCGTTTTTATCCGTTCCGTTTTTCATAACATGTTCAACCAATTCCAAATATTGCTTCATAATGTGAGTAGGTTATTTTGAGTGATAATTTGATTTTTTTGAATGTCAAATATAAAGAAAATGAATTAATTTCCTATGGTAATAGGTGAAAGTGCAATGGGCGAGGCGATGAAATATCCCAAAGCATCTCCTTCGACCGTGTTCTTCGGGTTGCCCAAAGCAATGCCGAAAAACGGATGAGAGCCTCCTTGAAGACTATGCATGGCATTGAGAATAACTTTCAGATAATCATAATTAGGTCGATCGATATGATACATTGCAATTGTCCAGTTCTCGCCGGGATTATAGGTTTCCTCATAGAAAGAGAGTTTTGAATTTTCTCTGTCATAAAGTAAATCTGTGGCAACCATATATCGAAGCTCTGATGAGCCGGAAGCGTTGTTTTTAGCGATAAACAGATAATAATCTGTTGTATTCGGGTCATCGTTGAAATACATTTCCAAATAATATTTTCCTTGTTCCGCATTTGAGGGTTTAGAAACCACCCGATTCAAAGAAATAGAATTGGGCATACTTTGGTGTGCAGTGATTTGTCTGCCTCTGGCAGTAATCTCTAAACGATAGCTGTGACCGGGAATAGCTCTTGAAAAAGTGACGTATTGCCCGCCGCTTTGGTGCGTGAACAAAATAGTGCTGCCATCTGTCTCATCAATAATTTTTACATCGGCATCGGTGATATGATCTTGGTGTGCCACTTCTTGATGAATGGTTTTAGTCATGGACAAGCGCACGTAGGTGGCTGCTGCAAAAGGAATATCCGTGAACATGGCTTGAACGGCAACCTTTGGAGCTCCGTTTTCAGGATTCAATTCAATTTTTTCTTCGCAAGAATTCAAGCCGAAAAATAAACTGATAATGAGTAAATATGATAATTTTTTCATGAGATTAGAATTTAAAATGATAAGAAATGGATGGAACAAATTCAAACAAGCTGACCTTATAAGGAATAATCTTGTCGTTTTCATACTTGAACGTAATCATATAGGCATTGGCATGTGCATAGGCATTGTAGATGGAAAAAGCCCAACTGGATTGGAATTTTTTTGCAACTTTTTTTCCGTCTATGATTTCATAAGCTTTGTTTTTCCAAATAAAAGATAAGTCCAATCTGTGATAATCAGGCATTCTGTTGGCATTTCTGTGGGAGAAAAACAAAATATCATAATCATCAATTTGATAGGTGCCGGCAGGATAGGTGATAGGTCTTCCGGTATAATAAGTCCAAAAGGCAGAAATTTGCATACGATTGTTGAATTTATAATTAGCCATAATATTGATGTCGTGTGTTCTGTCTTGTGATGCCGGATACCAATTTCCGTCGTTGATAACATCAATCTTTTTTTCTGATTTTGCATAGGTATAGGCAACAGAACCCGTAAAGTTTCCGACTGATTTTTTTAACAAAAATTCCAATCCGCGTGCCCTCCCTATGCCTTGCACCAAATCTCTTTCAATGGTAGGATTCAGAGAAAGTGTGGTTCCGGTTCTATAGTCGGTAATGTTTTTTATATCTCGATAATAATACCCGACGGATAAAAGATATTTTTGAGCAAAAGACTTTGATAGTCCGAAGCTATATTGGGCAGATTCTTGAGGTTTAAGATTGACACTTGAAGGAATCCAAATATCAGTGGGACTTGTGGTGGCATCATTGGTCAAGAAATGCAAAAATTGAAAGGTTTTATCATAACTTGCTTTGATAGAAAAATCAGAACTTAAGTTAAGGTTGATGGCAATTCTCGGAGCAAATTGACGATAGGTTTTGGCCGATTTATATTTTCCTGCACTGATGGTGTCAATGATTTCTCCTTCTTGATTATACCGAATAAATTCTCCGGGACCGAGCCGAGAAAACATAGAATATCGCCCTCCGTATGAAAGTTCCAATATTTTCAGGATTTTTGTGTGATGCATGGCATAGACATCAATTTCTCCGGCATTTCTGTCAGGGACATTCAAATCGCTCACACCGGTTATTTCGCTTTTCAAATCCCCGGGCTTAACAGTGTGATAGTATGCATCTGCACCAAAATCAATTTGATTGTTTTTGTTCAGATAGTAAGAGAAATTTTGTTTAAAATTCATTCCCTCGATTGCTGCGCTGATATCAAAAACATAATTCACGCCCAAAATGGTGTCTTTTACGCCAATGTTATAGTCATATCTACTGATATTAGCACTACTGCTCGATAGAAATTTTTTCCCGAACAGATGTTCAAACTTTATACTGCCCACCATATTTCCCCAATCAATATTATATTTCTTGCTGGGGTTGTATTTATCTCTCCCTTTATAACCCGATAGTGAAAAAACTGATTTTTTTGATAAGTTGAAATTTAGTTTGGTATTGATATCATAAAAATTGATTTTAGTGTCCTTAATCTCTTTATTGGGAAGCAACGGAATGTATAAGTCTGCATAGGTTCTTCTGCCGGCGACTAAAAATGATGATTTATCTTCTTGAATGGGACCTTCTGCAAATAAGCTGGCTGCAATTAGGCCGATTCCTCCACCGAAATGAAAATTTTTACTATCCCCGATTTTGGTTTTTACATCGAGAATTGAAGATAGACGATTGCCATAGCTTGCGGGAATAGAACTTTTATATAGCTTTATTTTTTCTACGGATTCGGGTATAAAAACAGAGAAAAAACCAAATAGATGAGAAGGATGATAGACCGGAGCCTTATCCAATAAGATTAGGTTTTGTTCACTACTGCCGCCGTGAACGGAAAAGCCTACGTTTCCTTCTGCTGTTTGAGAAACACCCGGAAGAATTTGAACAGCCCGCAGAATATCTCTTTCTCCGAAAATCATAGGAATTTCAGCAATTTTTTCAATGCTCAATTCTTCAACGCCCAATTTTTTCCTTAATTCTTTATTGTTGATTTCATGAAAACTAATCACAATTTCATCAAGATTATCAGCACTTTTTTTCAGTTTGATAACCAGATTCTTATCCCGATTTAAATCGATTGCAACAGATTTTTTTTCATATCCCAAATAACTGACAATCAGTTGTTTCTGTCCGGGAGTTAGTTTAAGCTCAAAAAAGCCCTTTGCATTGGTGCTTACACCTTTTTCAGGATTTTCTTTGAGATAAATGTTGACATTTTTTAGGGGGGTGCCATGTTCATCCAATACAACACCTTTCAATGTATATGGAGTTTGGGCAAATACTGAAAATGAAAAAAGAAAAAGTAAGAGTTGAATGATTTTCATAAGTCAATCTTTTTGATTCCGGTTGAAATAGTGTATTTCTATTAGAAAAGAAACTTGCAACCAAATATTTATGATTGCAAGATAATAAGATTTTCGGATAATTTGAAAAGCCGATGTTTCAGACAAAAAAAGCCGAGTCTCATACAAATCGATGATAATTATTTATTGTATTTCTTTTTTCTGTATAGGTTAAAACCAAAACCAAACAGCATAATTACAAGCAAAGGAAGAACGGTGTTGATCAATTGCCATTTTCCGAGTTCAGAGATGATCTTATTTTTGTCTAAGAACTTCAGCTTTACCACTTTTTCTTTCAGACTGATAATGCCATTCTTATCCATCAAATAGTCGATTGCATTGATTAAGAATTTTTTATTATCGAATTTTATCTTACTCCATTTGTCAAAACCCAATTCCAAGGGTTTGCCTTTATCGATTTGGTTTTTGATAATGTCTCCGTCTGCAATGACAATCAAAGCGGTTTTTCCTTGTTCTTTGGTTTTGTCTGTATCAATTGGTTTTATTCTTCGGTTATAGGCAGATTTGAAATAGCCTTCTAATAAAACACCTAAGATTTGTTTGCCGTGATTAAAGGTTTTAACATCCGGTTTTTTTCCGATTTCATCGAAACTGATATCAGTAGGAACGCCAATAAGCTGTGTTCCGGATGAGCTGGACAGCAGAATTGTTTTTTTGATATGATTTTTTAATGTGTCCATTGGGCTTACAAAGTCCAACATTATTAAATCTAGATTTTTGCCAATCGGAGTTTTTTGATTAGGACTTGCCAAAGGGCTGTAAAACCAAGGAAATTGGTCCAATTGCGGCTGGTTGCCGACTTGCCCGATTTTGAGTGTCACGGGGGCAGCAATCAAATCTTTTACAAGTTCGGGTTTGATTCTTACGCCATAGGAGAACAATAAATCCGTCAGGTTGAGTTCTGCATTCAGCGCATAGGTTTTTCCACGATACATCAGGGTGTCTTTATGTGCTTTTACGGCATCGATAAGCATCAACATTTTTCCGCCGTTCATGAGAAATTGGTCTATGACAAATTTCTCTTTTTCCGTAAATTTTTCAGTTGGTTTTGCTAGAATGGCCAAATCATAAAATTGTAAATCGTCCAAAGTTTTTACGGGATTTGTTGCAACACTGTCCAAAGTAAAAGGAGCTAATCTGTATTTTTTTCCGAGACTCATCAAAAAATCTGCTAAATGCAAGTCGTCCAATTCTCCGTTTCCTTTTAAAACGGCAATTTTTTGTTTTTTCTCTTGCTTGATTTGATGAATGCCATTCACCAAAGCATACTCTAAACTTTCAATACTTTTTTGAATTTGTTGTTCAATGTTGTTGCTCCGGCTTTTTGTGAGTAGCGGAATCTTTATTTCTTGTTTGCTTTGTTTCAAAACAGCCCAAGGATAAATCAAAACCTGCTCCAGTTTTCCTCCTTTTTGGATACTGATTTGTGCGGGTGTCAATCCCTTTTGCTTAAGTTCGTCGAGATAAGAGTCTTCTTTTTCAAGCGGGTCGATAAAAACATAATCTATATTTGAATTGATGTTGTTGAATTGTTGCAATAGGTTTTCTGTTTCGTTTCTCAGCTTTTTGAAATAGGAAGGGAAATTGCCTTCCAAAAAAACCATTACTTGCACGGGTTTGTCTATGGCGGCAATCACCTCTTTCGATGTTTTGGAAATGCTGAATCTGTGATCTTCGGTCAGGTCTAGTTTCAGGTTAAAAAAACCGCTCAAGAAGTTGAGCAATAGAATCAAAGCGAAAGCAAAAATGATATTTTGATACTTTTTCATGACCTAGGACAATTTATGTTTTAAAACTTCATTTGTTGCCACAATAAACAAAATCATTAAGCTGAAAAAATAGACTGTATCCGATAGGAGAATAAGTCCTTTGACAAAATTTTTGTAGTGTGATTCCAGTCCTATTTGTTGAACAAATAAATCCAGACTTCCAAATAAATTAAAATTTCCAATACCCTCAAATCCATACAAGAATAAGAACATTAAAAATAATCCGATAAGAAATGCGCCAATCTGGTTTTTAGATAAAATTGATGCAAAAACGCCAATGGCAGAAAAAACACCAATCAGCAGAATAAGTCCTATATAGGAACTGAGAATAATTCCAAAGTCAGGTGTTTGTCCTTCTAGGCTGAGTGCGCTCACGGAATAGACATAGACCAGTGTCGGAAACAGACTGAGTTTTCCGATGAACCAAACCGATAAAAATTTTCCTAAAACAATATCGGTGACTTTGAGAGGTTTGGTGAGCAGCGTTTCAATGGTTCCCGATCTGAATTCTTCAGAAAAAGACTTCATACTGATGGCAGCCATCATAAAAATCAGAATCCATGGTGATAGGCTGAAAAAAGAGTTCAGGTCTGCAAAGCCTCCGTTCGGGATATTATACTTTCCCTCAATAACCCATAAGAACAAAGAGTTCAACAGAAAAAATAGTCCTATTGCAATATATCCGATAGGAGAGGTAAAAAACTGTACGATTTCTTTTTGAAATACTGTTTTCATAAACCTAGATTAATCGAATTGTATAATGATTTCCATATTGTTTCTCAAACCCAATAATGTGTTGGCACCGCCGGTTTGCCTGTTGCTGTGATAGATAAAAACTTCCAAGTGCTCATTGTCATTAAAGCGTGCCATTGCCTTTCCTGCATATTTGGAAATATCATCTCTTGATTTTATATAATCATTATAGTTTTGCAGCATAGCATCAATTTCAACGATTCCTGTTTTTATCACGAAGTTTCTTTGTTGTCTCCAAGTTTCAAACTCTTTTTTCTTGATGTTGAAAACAGCGTTTCCGTAGTTGTCGGTATAAATTACTCTTGTTACAATTTTGTTCACCGCGTTTCCGGCATATACAAGCTTTGGCTGAACCAAATTAAGCTGATGCAAATCATTAGTTGGTGTGGCAAAATTATGAATGGGTGTTTTATTTATAATTTTTTGTGCTGCACGAATATGTGGTTGCATAAAACGTTTGAAATCCGTGTCGTTTAACTTGAAATTCATTGTCTCAAAATCATTTAAAGCTTTAAGCAAGATGCCATTGTCATTTCCCATAAAATACTGTCCGTTCGCTTGAATCAGTATGGGCTGGTTGTTCAGATGTGTTTCGCTGTTAAATCCTATCAAATGAATACTTCCCTTTGGAAAATGTGGAAGAGAATGCTGGATAATATAAACAGCTTCTTCTGTGTTGTAAGGTGTGATGTTATGAGAAACATCAACAAGTTCGGCATTGGGAATAAGATTCAAAATATCTCCTTTCAACCTTCCTAAATCAGGATCTTTAGTTCCAAAATCAGTACTTAATGTAATTAGAGACATTTTTTTGATATTATTTTAAATGAAAATATGTAATTTTGAAAACAAAGATAAATTAATTTATTGTATTAACCTTAAAAAATACTTTATTGAACGAGCGACTTATAGAAATTCAAGGAATTGATCCGGCTGTCTTTGTGGGAGCCAAGAATCAACATTTAAAATTTATTAAGAATCATTATCCCAAAGTCAAGATTATTTTTCGTGGAAATAAGCTTAGAGTTTTTGGAGAAATGGAGATTTTAGATGAGTTGGAACGAAAAATAGATTTGATTGTTGAGCATATAGAACAATTCAATAGTCTTGACGAAGAATCTTTAGAACATATTATTTTAAGTGATTCAAACGAATATAAAAATTTTGTCAGCAATGGAGAGACCATTGTGCACGGAGTGGGAGGTGCAGTCATTAAAGCCCAAACGCCCAATCAGAAAAAGATAGTCGTTTCTCAGAAAAAAAACGATATGGTTTTTTTGGTGGGACCTGCCGGAACCGGAAAAACTTTTGTAAGTGTGGCGTTAGCGGTCAGAGCATTGAAGAATAAAGAAGTAAAGAAAATAGTTCTTACCCGCCCCGCTGTTGAAGCAGGAGAAAATTTAGGATTTCTCCCGGGTGATCTAAAAGAAAAGTTAGATCCTTATTTGCAACCACTCTATGACGCACTTCATCTGATGATTCCTCATGAAAAGTTGGAAACCTATATAGAACGCGGCGTGATACAAATTGCACCTTTGGCCTTTATGCGTGGAAGAACTTTAGATAATGCTTTTGTTATTCTGGATGAAGCACAAAATACAACACATAATCAGATGAAAATGTTTCTGACCAGAATGGGAAAAAATGCTAAATTTATTATTACCGGAGATCCCGGACAAATAGATTTACCCAAAAAATATGCATCAGGTCTCAAAGAAGCTATGGAGATTTTGAATAATCTCAAGGGGATTGATATTATTCACTTGACTGAACATGATGTAGTCAGGCACAGACTGGTTAAAAAAATAATTAATGCCTACAAGACAGTAGAATAGACTTTTTGATACGTTTTGAATATAGAAATTTCAGATAAGCTGTTTTCTTAGTCTGACAGATACTTTTTTATCTTTTTTAATGCTGAATTTTAGAACTTCCGTCTCCTTTTGGATTAATTTATGTTCAAAAAAGCTACAAGTTCATTTGTTTTAACAGTCTCTTGCTCACCGGTTTTCATATTTTTTAGTGTAAAAACGTTTTGTTCCATTTCTTGACTACCCGCCATGGCAACAAAGGGAATCTTTCTTTTGTTGGCATAGCTCATTTGTTTTTTGAGTTTGCCGGCATCAGGATATAGTTCTGCTTTCACTCCGGCAGATCTTAAGTTACGGATAACTTTTAGACTATGGAGCGCTTCTTTTTCTCCAAAGTTGATAAAAAGAATTTTAGGCTTTGGCACATCAACTTTGTTGAAAAGATCAAGTTCTTCCATCACGAGATATATCCGGTCTAAACCAAATGAAATTCCTACACCACTCATGTTCTTTAGCCCGAAAATTTCAGTCAAGTTGTCATATCTCCCACCGCCACCAATGGAACCCATTTGAACATTTTTTGCCACAACCTCAAAAATAGACCCCGTATAATAGTTCAAACCTCGAGCCAGTGTAATATCTAATTCAAGTTCAGCATTTCTTAATCCGATTTCTTTGAGTTGATTAAGAACAAACCTGAGCTCATCCAGTCCTTTTTTTCCAATCTCGGATTGAATAAGAATTTTTTCGAGTAAGGAAATTTTTTCGTCATTAGAATCAGATGTGTCAAAAATAACTTCGATATTCCGAATAGATGCGTCAGAGATTCCTTTGAGTTTCATTTCGCTGATAACACCATCTTTGCCAATTTTGTCCAGTTTGTCCAAAGCAATGATAAACTCGGGAAACTTATCTTTTTCTTCCAGTAAATCTGCTAACCCGGACAGAACTTTACGGTTATTTATTTTAATGACAACAGGCACTTTTAAGTCGCTAAAAACAGCATCATACAGTTGGACAAGTTCCACGTCTTGCCATAAGGAATTACTCCCAACTGCATCGGCATCGCATTGATAAAATTCTCTGAAACGACCCTTTTGTGGGCGGTCTGCGCGCCAAACCGGCTGAATCTGAAAACGTTTAAAAGGAAATATCAATTCATTTTGGTGCTGGACAACATAGCGCGCAAAGGGAACTGTCAAGTCATAGCGCAGGGCTTTTTCTGATATTTTGCTTGTCATTGCAGCAAGATTCCTCGATTGCAATAGGACATCATCTACTTTTTTAAGAAAATCTCCGGAATTTAATATTTTGAAAATTAGTCGATCTCCTTCTGTTCCATATTTACCCATTAAAGTCGATAAGTTTTCAAACGAAGGGGTTTCAATGGGTTGAAAACCAAATTGTTCAAACTGATTTTTAACGATGTTGATGATGTGATTTCTCTTAGAGATTTGTTCGGAATCAAAATCTCTCGTGCCTTTTGGAATGCCTAATCTTTGTGCCATGACTAAAAAAATATGTTCAGACTGCAAATATCAAACATTTTTATGAGTTATAATAGTTGTATCATATGAAAAACTTATTTTTGTAATTTAAAAACAATAACAACGATGAAAACAAAATTTATTTTATTCAGTATTTTATTATTTCTATTTGTAAACATGAATGCCCAAGAATACACAAATGGAATAGGACTTAGGGGAGGGTTTTATAGTGGACTTACCTATAAAAGATTTATCAAAAGCAATGTGGCTATTGAAGGAATTCTAGATACCAGATGGCACGGTTTTGAAGTTGTAGGACTTTATGAGATTCAAAAAGAAATCAATAATGCTGACGGATTAAGTTGGTTCTACGGTTTTGGAGGACATATTGGTTTTTATGATGGAGATTATGCTTATTGGGCAGATGAAGGAAATCATACGGTTATAGGAATAGACGGCATTATAGGCTTGGAATATAAAATTCCTGATATTCCCATAACACTCGGATTAGATTGGAAACCTGCATTTGATGTTTTTGGCAATTCTAGATTTTTTGCAGACGGAGGAGCCTTCACTATCAGGTATATTTTTGATTGAAATCATTTGAAAAACCTATACCGTGTTAAGGATTTGTATGGAAATGCTCGTAAAAAACATTTCCATACAAATGATAATTATCCTATCCATACATTGTATGTTTGCATATATCCGCACTGTCGGTTAAATTGATAATCTCCACTCCGTGAATCACTCAATTTACTTTTTATTTTTCTTTCAAATTAATTTTGTTAGTTATCAGAATAAT
>CAZAXU010000007.1:42658-55615 GCA_964489245.1 uncultured Flavobacteriaceae bacterium | reverse complement strand
TAATAAACATGAATTCAAAAGAATTAGAGCAAAGATTAATTGATTTTGCTGTTCAAATTATAGAATTAACCAAAACCAATAAAAATAATTTTGCAGGCAATCATTTATCGGGACAAATTATTAGAAGTAGCACGTCTGCACCATTAAATTATGGAGAAGCGAGAAGTGTAGAATCAAGTAATGATTTTATACATAAAATGCAAATAGTGCTTAAAGAACTGAGAGAAACTTTTGTCAGTCTGAAAATTATTTCAGGAGCAAAATTAAATTCAAATATTCAATTTACAGATTCTTTGCTTAAAGAGAATAATGAACTAATAGCCATTTTTGTAAAAAGTATTGAAACCAGTAAAAATCGTAAAAATAAAAAAGCATAATTATATAATCAAAATCTGAAATCTGAAATCGTTAATCTGAAATCGTTAATCACTATGAACCCACTATACGCTATTTCCCCCATAGACGGACGTTACCGCAACAAAGTTGAAATATTGACCAATTACTTTTCGGAGTATGCGCTGATAAAATATCGTGTTTTGGTTGAAATAGAATACTTTATCGCATTGTGTGAAATACCACTTACGCAATTGCAAAACCTTGATAATCAACAACTCTACAAGCTTCGGGATATTTATAAAAACTTTTCTTTAAAAGACGCACAAAACATCAAAGACATTGAAAAAATTACCAATCATGACGTAAAAGCAGTCGAATATTTTATTAAACAACAATTTGATAAGATAGGTTTACCTGACTACAAAGAATTTATACATTTCGGATTGACTTCACAAGATATCAACAATACAGCAGTGCCTTTATCGGTCAAAGATGCAATGGCAGTATACCTGAAAGAACTTCAAAAGTTGATTGATAAACTCAAGGAACTATCTGCTGAATGGCAAAGCATTCCTATGCTGGCGCGTACGCATGGACAACCTGCTTCTCCGACTCGCTTGGGTAAAGAAATAATGGTTTTCATCGAAAGATTGGAACAGCAAATCAAATTATTGAAACAAATACCGTTTGCCGCTAAATTCGGCGGGGCGACAGGCAACTTTAATGCACATCATTTGGCTTATCCCGATATAAATTGGAAAGCTTTCGGAAAACATTTTGTCGAAGATATTTTGAAATTACATCATTCATTTCCCACTACACAAATAGAACATTACGATCACTTGGCAGCGCTTTTTGATACAATGAAACGCATAAATACCATAATATTGGATTTGGATAGAGATATATGGACTTATATTTCAATGAATTACTTTAAACAAAAAATCAAAAAAGGAGAAATTGGCTCGTCGGCTATGCCACATAAAGTCAACCCGATTGATTTTGAAAATTCCGAAGGAAATATAGGAGTTGCCAATGCTATATTTGAACATTTAGCCGCCAAATTGCCCGTTTCACGCTTACAAAGAGACTTAACAGATTCTACCGTAACCAGAAATATAGGCGTTCCGTTTGCCCATTCATTGATAGGATTTGCTTCCACATTAAAAGGCTTAAATAAATTATTACTCAACAAAACGACTATCGACAAAGACTTGGAAAACAATTGGGCTGTGGTTGCCGAAGCCATTCAAACTATCTTGCGTCGTGAAAACTATCCCAATCCATATGAGACCTTGAAAGAATTAACCCGAACAAATAACCGGATTACAAAACAATCCATAGCAGAATTTATAGAGAAACTTGATGTATCCGAAGCCATAAAAGACGAGCTACGACAAATTACACCACAGAATTATACGGGAATCTAAACAAGACCTAGTGAGTGATGATATTTTGCCCCGTCAAAAAATCATTTAACTTTCATTGAAATCGTCTGTTTTCTGTCCGGACCAACAGAAACAATCGTAATCGGCACTTCTACAAATTTCTCTATAAAATGAATATAATCCTTTAAGTTTTTAGGCAAATGCTCTTCATCGGTAATACCGGTAAGGTCTTGATGCCATCCTGACAATTCCGTATAAATGGGTTTTACATTTTTATCATCGATATTAAAAGGCAAGTGTTGTGTTTTTTCTCCTCTGAAATCATAAGATGTTGCCACTTTTATCGTATCAAAACCTGATAGAACATCACTTTTCATCATCATTAACTCATCCACTCCATTGATATCCACTGCATATTTTAAAGCAACCAAATCCAGCCAACCACAACGACGCGGGCGTCCTGTTGTTGCGCCAAACTCATTGCCCACTTTTGCCATAACGGCACCGGCTTCGTCAAACAGTTCTGTCGGAAAAGGACCGGAACCAACACGCGTGGTATAAGCTTTGAAAACACCAAAAACCTTACCTACTTTCTTAGGAGCAATGCCCAAACCGATACTCACTCCGGCTGCCGTGGTTGTCGATGAAGTCACATACGGATAAGTTCCAAAATTAACATCCAATAACGAACCTTGTGCTCCCTCGGCTAAAATGGTTTTTCCCGATTTCAAGGCTTGATCAATATACACATCACTATCGATAAAAGTAAGATGCTTTAAAGCCCTGACACCGGCAAAAAATTCTTTCTCCAATTCTTCCAAATCAAATTGAATATCAACATTATAAAAATCGATGAGTTTCAAATGCTTATTTCTTAATTTTCTGTACTTTTCTTTCCAGTCAGGCAATTCAAAATCTCCCACACGTAAACCGTTTCGTCCGGTTTTATCCATATAAGTCGGACCAATGCCTTTCAATGTGGAACCAATTTTTGCTTTGCCTTTAGCGGTTTCACTCGCCGCATCAATCAAACGATGTGTGGGAAGTGTAATATGAGCTTTACGAGAAATAAGCAATTTTCTCTTAAAATCTATTTTATATTTTTTTAAACTATCCAATTCTTTTTTTACACTAACCGGATCTATCACTACGCCATTGCCCACAATATTCGTAACCCCATCCGTGAAAATACCTGACGGGATTGTGTGCAGCACATGTTTGTTCCCATCAAAAATCAAAGTGTGACCGGCATTGGCGCCACCTTGAAAACGAGCGATAATATCATATTTTCGGGCAAAAACATCGACAATTTTTCCTTTGCCCTCGTCGCCCCACTGTAATCCTAATAAAGCATCAACCATAACTTTGTAATTATTTATAAAACCGAATAAAATTAAACCAATTATCTCTTATCATCATCATCATATCCGCTGATTTATCAACATAATTATTAACCATTTACTTTTTGCTTAGAATTGCAAAATGTTATTGCCCAGCATTTTACAAGAAATTCGTCAAGCTTAACAAAATTTTAACCAAAAATACTTGGGAAACTTATTGCGTATTAAAAGTTTCCAACGTATCTTTGCGCTTTAAATTAACAGGCAAGCTTATTATTATGAAAGAAAAAATCATTCAAAAATCGGCGGAATTACATTTCAAATACGGAATAAGAAATGTAACCATGGATCAAATTGCCCAAGAACTGGGAATTTCTAAAAAAACAATCTATCAATATTTTGAAAACAAAACCGACTTGGTCAAGCAAACTGTTGATTCTATTTTTGATCAGATTCAAACTCAAATTGACCAAGTTTGTTTGATGAAACTCAATCCGTATGAGGAATTATTACACATAAAAAATATTGTGAAAGACATGCTCAGCAAATCAGACTTGTCTCCCCACCATCAACTAAAAAAATACTACCCTGAAATAGCAAAACAACTGGAGGAACGCAAGTTTAAAAGTGTCATGGAATGCCTTGAACATAATTTGAATAAGGGTATTAAATCAGGTTACTATAAAAAAGATTTGGATAAAGAGTTTATCAAACGAATGTATTTCAGCAATACCCTAAATCTTATGAACCCCGATTTATTTCCGCCGGAACAATTTAATCGCCAAAAGACTTTAGACATGTTCTTGAACATGTTTTTGCAGGGGATATCTACAAAAAAAGGACGTAAAAAATTAAAAGAAATGAATTTATAGAAACTTGAGTTCTTAAACTAAAAAATGAATATAATGAATAAAATAAAATATATCTTTATCCTATTGTTTGTTGCCAATTCGGTTAAAGCACAAGAACCTAAACCGGTTTCCGGCTTTAGTTTAGAAGATGCAATCAATTATGCTTTAGAAAACAATGCCAATATTAAAAAAGCACAAAACAATGTATTAAAAGCAAAGAAAAAGGTGTGGGAAACCACATCAATGGGATTCCCCCAGATTGATGGAACGGCTTCTTATCAAAAATTTATTGAACAACCCGTTCAGCTGTTGCCTGCAAAAATATTCAATCCGCATGCACAACCGGGAACTTATAAGCCGGTTAAATTCGGAACAGAACAAAACATGAAATGGTCTGCAACGCTAAAACAATTGATTTTCAGCGGATCATATCTCGTCGGATTGCAATCATCCAGAACCTATAAGAAAATTTCTGAAAATGCTGCTGTCAAAACAAAACAAAAAGTCAAAGAAGCTGTTGTTAACGCTTACGGAAATGCTCTCTTAACAGAAGAAAGCATCAAAATTCTGCAAAAAAATATCAAAACCGTCGAACAAAATTTATTTGAGGTAAAACAAATGCATCAAAACGGATTGGTGGAAGAAACCGATGTGGAACAACTTCAAATTACACTGGCAAATCTTAAAAATCAAGTTGATTATATGCAACGCATGAAAAATGTGTCTTATGAAATGCTCAACTTCACCCTAGGAAAAAAAACAGACGATGAGTTGGTGCTTACCGATACAATAGAAAGCCTAAAGGAAAAAGGAATGCAATTGAACTTGTTATCTTCTGATTTCAATGTGGACAATAATATTGATTTTCAAATTTCTAAAAATCAACTCAAGGCAAAAAAGTTACAAATTAAATATGAAAAAAGTAAGGCGCTGCCCACCATTGCCGCCTTTGTCAATTATGGAAAAAATGCCTATAACAACGATTTTAAATTTTTTGACAATAATCAGGCTTGGTACGAGCAATCTTTATTCGGAATTAATATCAATATTCCTATTTTTAGCAGCCTCGGGCGTACTGCCAGAGTCAAACAAGCCAAATTGGAATTTGAAAATGCTCAAATTGATATAAGTGAGAAGGAAAAACAATTGAGATTACAATTTAACAAAATGAAAAATGAATATGAACATTCATTTAAAAACTATGAAATAGCCAAAGACAATTTGAAACTGGCAGAAAAAATTGAAAACAAAGAAGTCATTAAATTCAAAGAAGGCGTAGGCAATAGTTTTCAGCTCAATCAAGCTCGCATGCAATTATATCAGAGTCAGCAACAATATTTGCAATCAATCATTGATATCATCAATAAAAAAATCGCTTTAGAAAATATACTCGGAGAACAATAAATAAAGAAAATACATCATCATGAAAAAATACATACTAGGATTAGGAATAATAGTTTTTAGCTTGACATCTTGTAATGATAACGATAGTTTGTCAACAGAGAACCTGAGTTTGCAAGAACAAAAAGCTCAGATAGAAAAAGAAATTGACAGTCTGAATAAAATTCTAATCAAAATCGATAAAGAACTTGGTCAGAGTCAGAAAGAGGAAATTGCAAAAATTGATGCCGAGATCGTAAAGGCAAAAGATTTTACGCATTATATCGAACTGCAGGGAAGTGTGGACACCGATGGAAACGTTATGGTGGTTCCGGAAGCGATGGGAAAAATCAAAAGAATCTATAAAAATGAAGGAGATAAGGTGCGCAAAGGCGAACTTATCATGAGTCTGGACGACAGCACCATTCGCAGTCAAATTTCTGAAGTTTATACGCAATATGAATTGGCAAAAACCGGATTTGAGCGACAAAAACGTCTGTGGGATCAAAAAATTGGTTCTGAAATGGCTTATTTACAAGCCAAAACAAAAAAAGAAGCTTTGGCAAGAAAACTGGGCACACTACGCTCACAACTAAAAAAGATGAGCGTTACAGCCCCCATTTCCGGAACAATTGACGATATGATGATTAAATCGGGAGAAATGGCAGCTCCACAGAAACCTGTGGCAAGAGTTGTCAATTTATCCAAAGTATATATGCAAGCGGATGTATCTGAAAAATATCTTCCAAAAATCAAAAAAGGCACACAAACTCTTGTTGAATTCCCCGAATTGAATAAAGAAATTTCTTCTACGGTTTCTTATGTGGGGAATTTTATACATCCGAATAACAGGACTTTTAAAATCCGAATTGATATTCTAAATCCAAACAAGGATCTGAAACCTAATTTAACCGGAAACATTAAAATTAAAGATTTTGAAAAAGAACAAGCTCTTGTATTGCCGCTTTCTTTAGTACAAGAAGACAGAAGCGGGAACAACTATGTATTTGTTTTGAATCCTGTTGACGGAGAGAATGATAATTATAAAGTACAAAAACGTGTGCTGAAACTAGGACCTTCATACAAAGGAGAAGTGTTGATTGAATCCGGATTACAAGCCGGAGATATCATTGCGCTACAAGGAACACGTGGTTTAGCGGAAAACGATAAGGTTAAATTGACAAAAAAAATAGAAGTTGTTGAAAATCAACAAGAAAAAATTAAGAATCAACAAAATGAAACCCAAACCCATATTGTTCAAAAAGGAGAAACTTTATTCAGAATTCATAAAAAATATAATGTGTCTTTAAGCGATTTGAAAAAATGGAATCACCTAAAAGGAAATGATTTATTAATCGGGCAAAAACTCATCATAAAAAATCCAAAATAAAAAAACATTCCCGATTTAATTAGAGCTTAATTACTCAAAAACAAAACAGAATGAAAAACATATATAAACAATTTACATTGTCAACCAATGCTTTAAAAAATGCCAATACCGTAAAATTGGTGATTGCATTGCTTACATTCGGCGGACTTTTTTCATATATCAATATGCCTCGTGAAGCTTTTCCGGATGTGGCTGCCCCGGAAGTTTTTGTAACAACTCCCTATCCCGGGAACTCCGCAGAGGACATCGAAAACCTAATCACCAGACCTTTGGAAACGGAATTTAAAAAAATCAAAGGAATTGATGAGATTAAATCTACTTCAAAAGCCGGATTCTCAAGCATTGATGTCAAATTCACTTTTGATGTAGATCCGGATAAAGCACTGTCTGATGTCAAAGATAAAATTGATGAGGCAATGGGTGATCAAGAATGGCCCAAAGATCTGCCACAAGATCCAAAATCAATGAAATTGGATTTCTCAGAATTAAAGCCAATTATGAATGTCAATATTTCCGGTGATTATACTCCGGAACGTTTGAAAAAATTCGCAGAATATCTACAAGATAAAATTGAGCAACTGCCACAAATTTCAGCAGCCGATATTCGTGGCGTACAAGATAAAGAAGTTGAAATTGCCGTTGATCTAAATGAAATGATTAGTCGCAACATCAATTTCAACAACTTGGAACAAACTGTAAAAAATGAAAATCTCACTATCTCAGCAGGTGACATCAAAGAAGGAGGTGTGCGTAGAAATGTGCGTGTCATCGGTGAATTTAAAAACCCGAAAGAAATTGAAAATCTCATCATCCGAAAAGCTAAAGACAAAGTCACTTATCTGCGCGATGTTGCCACAGTTCGGTACAAACAACAAGAAGCTGAAAGTTATGCACGAGAATTCGGAAAACCGGTGGTGATGCTGGATATCAAAAAACGGAGCGGAGCAAATCAAATAGAAGCTTCAGATGAAATCAAAAATATCATTGAAGAAACGCAAAAAAAAGTTTTCCCGAAAAACGTAAATATTTCTATCACCAACGACCTTTCAAACAGAACTCGCACACAAGTATCCGATCTAGAAAATAGTATTATTCTCGGAATGATATTGGTCGTTGCCGTATTGATGTTTTTTATGGGATTCCGCAATGCCTTGTTTGTAGGCATTGCCATTCCTCTGTCCATGCTGATGTCCTTTTTAATTCTGTCTTCTATGGGAGTCACATTGAACACAATGGTTCTGTTTGCTTTGGTTTTGGCATTAGGAATGCTTGTCGATAACGGAATCGTAATTGTGGAAAATATCTATCGTTTCCGGCAAGAAGGACATAAGCCCTTTAAAGCCGCAAAATATGCTGTAGGTGAAGTGGCATGGCCAATCATAGCCTCAACGGCAACAACTTTAGCTGCTTTTATTCCACTGGCTTTTTGGCCGGGAATCATTGGTAATTTCATGCAATATCTTCCCATCACACTAATCATTGTTTTGTCATCATCCTTATTTGTAGCGTTGGTGATTAACCCTGTATTGACCATGAATTATATGAGCTTGGAAGAAAAATCTCAAAAACCTAAGACCGTATTTATTAAATTCACGATTTATTTGGTATTGGGAATATTGGCTTTTGTCCTTAAATATTTGTTGATTAATAAAGGCATGACTAAATACTCAGGCATAATCAATGCCATTGGATTACTGCTGATTTTATTAGCAATTTGGAAATTATTATATAATTTTGTCTTGGTCGATGCCATCAAATGGTTTCAAGCTGGATTTTTGCCTTGGTTGGAGAAAATCTATGAAAAACTATTACGCTTTGCTTTGAAAGGAAAAAATGTATATTTATTTTTCTTCGGAACCGTTCTGCTCTTGGTTTTATCAGGAGTGATGCTTAAAGTATTTCCGCCTAAAAAAAGCTTTTTCCCCAACACGCAACCCAATCAAATCTATGTCTATATTGAACATCCCATAGGCACTGATATTGACGTAGTGGATGATTTTACAAAAAAAATAAATTCAAAAATTCAAAAATATTTTGACGAGAAAGACTATAATTATCTACTCACGTCCATCATAGAACAAGTGGGAGAAGGAACCGGAGATCCACAAAAAGGACCACAAGGAGGAAAAACGCCCAACAAATCAAAAATTATTCTGGATTTTGTTGACTATAAATACAGAAAAGGAATAAACACGTCATTGGTTTTAAACGATATTCGTGAACTGATAAAAGGATATGCCGGAATAAAAATTTCGGCAGATAAAGACCAACACAAACCCCCTACCGGTGCACCCATTGATTTGGAATTAATAGGAGACGACTATAATCAGCTACTGACAGAGGCAATCAAAATCAAGAAATATCTGGACGATGCCCATGTTCCGGGAATTGAAAATCTGCAAATAGATGTAGATAAAAATAAACCGGAATTACCCATTTATATCGATCGAGAAAAAGCCGGTCGCTTAGGAATCAAAACCGGACAAATCGGAATGGCGCTGAGAACTGCAGTATATGGAAAAGAAGCTGACCGATTCAAAGATGGAGATGACGACTATCCTATCAATATCCGTTTAGATGTAAAATATCGCTATGATAGACAAAGTTTGATGAATCAAAATATTGTCTATCGTGATCAACAAAGCGGAAAGCTGGTGAGTGTTCCGGTTTCTTCAATAGCAACAATGAAATCCACATCAACTTTTAGTTCAATTAAACGTAAAGATTTGAAACGCATCATCGCGATTACCTCAAATGTATTAGAAGGATATAATGCTAACGAAATTGTACAAAAGCTGGATAATAAAATGGCAAATTATCACATGGCTAACGATATTGAATATGAATTTTTGGGAGAACAAAAAGAAATGAAAAAGAATATGGGCTTTTTATCCAAAGCATTGATGATTGCCATTTTTATGATTTTTCTGATTTTGGTGACTCAATTCAATTCCATGACCACACCTGTTATCATATTGCTAACCGTTGTGCTAAGCATGATTGGTGTCTTTTTAGGCTTAATTATTATGCGTCAAGATTTTATCGTAGTTATGACAATGATTGGCATTATTTCTCTGGCGGGAATTGTGGTGAACAATGCCATTGTGCTGTTGGATTATACATTGCTGACCATTAGACGCAAACGCTTGAAAGCAGAATTAAATGACGAAGAACCGACACCTGCCGGTTTAATTTATGATAGTTTGGTCGAAGCCGGAAAAATACGCCTACGACCCGTATTGCTCACGGCAATCACAACTATTTTGGGTTTAATCCCGCTAGCCATCGGACTAAACATTGACTTTATCGGATTATTCACACACTTTGACCCGAATATTTATTTAGGCGGAGAAAACGTTGCCTTTTGGGGACCTATTGCCAAAGCCGTTATTAACGGACTAACTTTTGCCACATTTCTAACCTTGGTTATTGTTCCGGTGATGTTTTTCATTCAGTTCAGAATCAAAGAAAGATTAGGATGGAAATAAAAAATCCCCCGCTTGGTTTGAACTAAGCGGGGAATTTGAAAGCCAAAACAAATTTTTTCTATTTAATAAGATATTCTATTTTCATATGACCTCTGCTGCCGTTTAATGTGTGATCTGCTCTTACAGGCATATGATTTGAATCATAGATATAATTATAATCTTTAACAAAATTAAAACTCCCAATCGGAGCGCTAATTAATGTAATTTCTTTCAAAGGATTGTTTACGGCAAGTATCGGATATTCAAGAGTCTCTACATAAGAAAAAGGCGATTTCTTGTCATCATAAGTCACGCTTACTCGCATATTCACAGGCATTCCATTGAAAATGCCGGCTCCTGTCATTTCTGTGAAATTTAGACCTGAATAAGTCAAATCAAGTACATTAACCACTGGAGAACCTGAAGAAAAGTGTGTTGTTTTTATTTTTCCGGGGGATTTTCCGTGATAGGATAGAAATTCTTGCTTTTCCAACAAAGTGTGATTAGTGTCAAATATCTTTATATGCCTGATTAAATTACCGGAATAATGATATTTGTAAACTTCCTGTAAATGGTTGTTTCTCAATATGACAATAGAATCTATAAAACCTTTTTCAAGATTGCTGTAAGAATATCTGTGTATTTCAATATTCCCTGATTCTACAATCGTTTTTTTGTTGATTAACAAACCCGTGTATTCAAATGTAGTCGTTTTTGATAAGTCTCTTGTATCGTCATACTCTTTGATGACATGCGGAACAGGAAACAATGCATTTTCATCCAATCGTTCTGCCTTTTTGCAGCCTGTCATAAAAAGAGAAAAAGTAGAGAAAAAAAGTAGAATATAGCTATTTTTCATATCTTTACAATGTTTGTGTGTATTTGTGCGAAACAAATATACATCAAATACCGTTCCAATTATGTTAATGTTCCAGTTGGAACTATTTTTGATATTGATTTTAACAAATTTTTTGACATGAAAAAAATATTTATTCTTACAACCATTCTGCTATTGGCTTGCTCCGGAAACAAAAAAACCGCCATTGAGGAGGAACAAAAAAATCTAAATATGGACTACGAAACCTATGATGACTACTGGAAACAGATTTCCGCTCTCGAGAAAAAAGGTTTGACAAAATCTGCTTTTGATTTGGTAAAAAAAATCTATGCTAAAGCAAAAAAAGAAGAAAATGCACCACAAATCATCAAATCTCTACTTCATCAGTCCAAATATATGATGCGAATAGAAGAAAATGCACAAATTAAAATATTAGACAATTTTAATAAAGAAATTACTGAAAATCAACGACCTACAAAAAATATGCTGGAAAGTATTTTGGCAAAAATGTATTGGCAATACTACCAAAGCAACCGGTGGAAATTCATGAACAGAACAGAAACTGCTCAAAAAGTGGACAAAAACGACTTCAGAACTTGGGATTTAAAAACCATTTTCAAAGAAATCGATTTCCACTTCTCCAAGTCTTTAAAAAATGAGTCTCTACTTCAAAAAATGCCTATTTCAAAATTTGATGCCATTTTAAAAACCGAGGTAAAAAACAGAAAATATCGTCCGTCCCTATATGATTTACTGGTTCACAATGCTTTGAATTTTTACCAATCTAATGAAAATGCACTGACTCGCCCATCTTATAAATTTGAAATTAATCAAGAGAAATTCCTTTGGGATGTAAACACATTTGTAAAGCTCAAAATTGATGCAAAAGATACGGAATCTTTACAGCTGAAAGCTTTAAAACTCTACCAAAACTGGTTGAAGTTCAAAATGGATGCAGGAAAAACGGATGCACTTGCAGTAGCAGATCTTGAACGCATCAATTATGTACACCAAAATGCTGTTTTTGATTCTAAAGAAGATGCCTATATCAATGCCCTGAGACAATTTGTCAAAACTTATCACAAGTCAGACATATCTGCAAAAGCATATTTTTATATGGCACAAGCCATAAACTATGAGGGGAATCAATATGTAAGCAAACAAGAAAAGATATTTAAATGGAAAAAGAAAGAAGCCTTGGAGTTATGTAATTTAGCAATCAAAAAATTTCCGAAAAGCGAAGGTGCATTACAATGCAAACAACTAAAAATGCAAATCTTAAACAAGAGGATAAGTATTATCATGGAAAAAAATATTCCTGAAAATAAATATGCTTTGGTCAAAATTAACTATGCAAACCTTAAAAATTTAAATTTTAGCCTTTATAAAGTAAAATATGAGAATCTTAAAGAAATCTCCAAAGTTATTGATGACACAGATCGATATAAACATATCACACAACTCCCATTGGCAAAGTCTTGGAAAACCACATTAAAAAATGACGGAGATCATCAATCTCATTCTATAGAAAAAATTATCCCGCCGCTGGAATTCGGACAGTATATCCTGCTGGTAAAACCATCCGAGTCAGGCAAAAATACCTATGGTTATACCTATTTTCAAGTCACGAATCTAGCTTTAATCCATCAAGAAATGGGAAAAGATAAGGATTATTACGTCATAAATCGAAACAACGGAAAACCGGTTGCAAATGCTCGTATTAATATCAAAAAACGTAAACGAGAATGGGTGGATTATCGTAATAACATTCGTACAAACTATAAAGGAATCTTTAAATTTTCTTCAAATGAAAGGAGTTACTACTATTCATATCTTTTTGAAATAATTCATCAAGGAAAAAAATCATATTTCGAGGGAAATGTTAGAAAATCATACCCATACCAACCCATCGGTATAAATTATCAAACTTATGTATTCACCGACAGAAGTATTTACCGACCCGGACA
>CAZAXU010000007.1:36853-42558 GCA_964489245.1 uncultured Flavobacteriaceae bacterium | reverse complement strand
AAAGGTATCAAAGTAGAAAATTATAAGCGTCCGAAATTCGATGTAGATTTCAAGCCCGTCACACAAAGCTATAAAATAAATGATTCAATTTTCATTGCCGGACAAGGAATGAGTTTTGCCGGAACTCCCATCACGGATGCAAAAGTGACCTATCGCGTAAAACGTATTGTTCAAATGCCACGTTGGTGGTATTGGTATCGTCCGCACTACAATACGGAAGCTCAAGAAATTGCACACGGCACAACCAAAACAGATAAAAAAGGAACGTTTATTATTGACTTCAAAGCAATTCCCGATTATAAATTGAAACCGGAAAGTTTTCCTGTTTTTGTTTATGATATTTATGCAGAAGTAACAGACATTAACGGTGAAACCCATGCGGCAAACTCACGAGTTAGTGTTGGTTATCAAGCCCTAATTGCAAAAATTGAAATACCCGATAAAATCAATAAAAACACAGTCTCGGATTCCATTCATATCAACATTACCAATCTGAACGGACAAGAAATGCCTTCTCAAGGGACAATCAAAATTTATAAACTTCAAGCGCCGTCCGGAATTCTCAGAACACGCCCTTGGGCTGCTCCTGAATATCAAGAAATCGATAAAAACAAATTTACTCAACTGTTTCCACACATGCCGTATGATAAAAATGAAGCCGATTTTCACTTTTGGAAAAAAGCAAAACTTTTATGGAACATAAAATATAATACTGAGAAAACTAAAAAAGTTTCCTTTGGTAATAAATCAACTCTTCCTGACGGAAAATATATAGCAGTTCTTGAAACTTTAGATAAATTTGGAAATAAAATATCAGATAAAACCTATTTTGATATTTATTCGACCGGCACAAAAAGAATAGCCGATAATCAATTTTTGTCCGTATTTTCTAATAAAAAGATTTTTAAACCGGGAAATACGCTCATTTTCAAAATCGGATCGGCAGCAAAAGATGTTTACGCCCGAATAATGGTGGAAAAAGATCATCGCATTATCAGCAACCGGCTCGTCAAGCTTAATCAAAACTATCAAGCCGTCAAAGTTCCTGTCAGCAACACTGATTACGGTGGATTTGCGGTTCACTATTTTATTTCTGCTCATAATGAGTTCAAGCATGGCAAAGTAAATATTCCCGTTCCTTATCCCAAAAGTCAATTGCAAATAGAAACACTTGCATTCAGAGACAAATTATTGCCGGGGCAAAATGAAACTTGGACCTTTAAAATAAAAGGACCTAAAGGAGAAAAAGTCACATCGGAGCTTTTGGCTTCTATGTATGATGCCTCTCTTGATCAATTTATAAAACATTCATGGAATTTCCATCCGTTGTGGCAACCGGAATATTACTCAAACTTCAGCATTAATAATTTTGACAGCTATGCACAAGACAATTTTGGAATAAGCAACCTAAATAAATACATTTATTACAAAAGAGAAACGACTCAATACGATCAATTGAATTGGTTCGGTTTTAACTTTGGTATTTTGAGATATGGAAATATTGTGTTTAAAAGACAAAAAAGCCTGGGTATGGAACACCCGGAGGCTGTTAATGCCAATGCCGTGGACGAGGTAACCGTGTCCGGATATAGTCCTGAAGCTAATTCCAACGTTGAAACCAAATATTCGCCGAAAAAAGAAAAGAAACCCTTATCAAAGCCCAAGGAAAAATTGCAAATTACCGCTCGTAAGAACCTGCAGGAAACCGCTTTTTTCTACCCTCAGCTACATACGGATAAAAATGGCAATATCAGTTTCAGTTTCACAATTCCGGAAGCCTTAACCAAATGGAAACTTCAAATGTTGGCATACACAAAAAAACTGAATTATGCTTATAAAGAGCTATTTTCCGCAACCCAAAAGAATTTGATGGTTTTTCCAAACGCCCCGCGTTTTGTTCGAGAAGGAGATCGATTGATATTTAGCTCTAAGGTTTCTAATCTCACGAATAAACCGGGAAATGGAATTGCAGAATTGGAGCTTTCCGATGCATTAACCGGAAAAATAATTACAAGTAAATTGTTGAAAAACAACAACCAACAAAATTTTAGTTTATCCGCTAAAGGCAACACATCTGTTGATTGGGCAATAGATGTTCCCGATGATATTCAAGCAATTCAATATAAGGTTATGGCAAAAATGGGTAGTCAAACCGATGGAGAGCAAAATGTTTGGCCCGTGCTTTCAAACAGAATGTTGGTCACTGAAACCATGCCCATGTGGGTACGCAGTAATCAAGACAAGACTTTTGTGATGAACAGACTAAAAAATAACACATCCAAAAGCTTGAAGAATCATCTGCTAACACTGGAAATCACATCAAATCCCGCTTGGTATGCCATACAAGCTTTGCCTTATCTGATGGAATATCCTTACGATTGTTCAGAGCAAACTTTTTCACGATATTATGCCAATGCTTTGGCAACACATATTGCTAATAGCAATCCGAAAATTGAGCAAGTTTTTAAACAATGGAAAAACAAAAAAGCTTTATTATCCAATTTGGAAAAGAATCAAGAGCTTAAATCCATGATCATTGAGGAAACGCCTTGGTTGCGCGATGCGCAAAGTGAAACCGAACAAAAAAAGCGTATCGCTCTTTTGTTTGACCTCAACAAAATGGCTTATGAGTTGAATAGTTCCATTCTCCGACTCAAAGAAATGCAATTAAGCGATGGAGGATTCCCTTGGTTCAAAGGAAGCTCACATTCAAGCAGACATATCACGCAACACATCATCGGCGGATTTGGACACTTACGTCATTTGAATATATCAACAAACAAGTCTGAAACGCAAAACATGATTGTAAGAGCAATAAAATATCTGGACAACGAAACAAAAAAAGATTATGATAAATTATTAAAACAGGCTAAAAAAAGTAAAGATGAAAAGAAATTTTTAGAAACTTACCAACCAAATTATACGATTATTCACTATCTGTATATGCGAAGTTTTTATCCTGAAATGAAAACGGATAACACATTACAAAAAATTCTGGATTATTATAGAACACAAGCCCAAAAATATTGGCTCAAAAATAACATTTACACACAAGCCTTATTAGCTTTAGTATCTCAACGCCACGGACAGAAACAATTAGCAGAGGATATCATCCGTTCTCTTGACGAAAATAGTGTCAAAAATGATGAATTAGGCATGTACTGGAAAGAAAATGTTGTCGGTTGGAGTTGGCATCAAGCTCCGATAGAAACTCAAGCCTTATTGATTGAAGCCTTTGATGAGATTACGGGAAATAGCGAAAAACTGGATGAAATGCGAATCTGGCTGCTAAAACACAAGCAAACCAACGCATGGAAAACCACTAAGCAAACCACAGAAGCCGTTTATGCTTTGTTGCTTCGAGGTTCTTCTTGGCTGTCTCTCGACAAAAATGTCAATGTTGAAATTGGTCGCATCAAAATCACTCCTGAGAAAATGCCTGAAATAAAAACCGAAGCGGGAACAGGCTACTTCAAAAAGACATGGAAAGCAAATGAAATAACACCTGACATGTCTCAAGTGAAAATTTCCAAAAAAGGAAAAGGAATTGCTTGGGGTGGTTTATATTGGCAATATTTTGAGAACTTGGATAAAATTAAACACGCAGAAACACCTTTAAAATTAACCAAAAAGCTTTTTATCAGAAAATTTTCAGATGCCGGTGAAAAACTTGAAAAAATCAATACTCAGTCACAACTGAAAATTGGAGATTTGGTTCGAGTTCGTATAGAAATCAAGGTTGATCGCGCTATGGAATACGTTCATCTAAAAGACATGCGCGCCAGTGGTTTTGAACCTGTTAATGTTTTGTCTCAATATAAATGGCAAGATGGTCTAGGCTATTATGAAAGTACGCGAGACGCATCAACCAATTTCTTTATCAGCTACTTGCCAAAAGGGATTTATGTCTTTGAATATGATTTAAGAGCAAACAATTCCGGAACATTTTCAAATGGGATTACAACAATTCAGTCAATGTATGCACCGGAATTTAGTAGCCACAGTAAAGGGATTAAGGTTGACATAAAACCTTAAACTTTTAAAAATTAAATCAGGGACTACTACTAAATTGAAATAAAACCAAAAAGATATTAATTTTTGGTGCTATATTTGCATATAAACTAGTCAATTCAAAATTATTACAATATGAAAAAGATTATATTTTTATTTATGAGTCTGTTTCTTGCAAGCCTAAGCTTACAAGCACAATGGACGCAGGTTGGTGGCGATCTGGACGGAGAGGCTGCCGGAGATCAAGCGGGTATTGCTGTTGCTGTCAATGCCAATGGAGAAATTGTGGCATTCGGAGCAAATATGAACGATGGAAACGGAACAAATGCAGGACATGTCAGAGTATTTGAATTTAACGGCTCCGCTTGGATACAAAAAGGATCGGATATTGACGGAGAAGCTGCCGGTGATTTCACCGGATACTCCATAGACATGAACGACGACGGAAATATCATTGCCGTAAGTTCGATCAAAGATGATACTAACGCTTCCAACGCCGGAAAAGTAAGGGTCTTTAAGTTTGACACAGACTCCTCTGGCTGGGTTCAAATGGGGAGCAACATCTTAGGAGCAAACCAAGATGATAGCATGGGTTTTTCTGTTAGTCTAAGTGCCAATGGTTTAAAACTCGCCGCTAGTGCCCATCAATATGACAACGGAAACTTATCTGATGCCGGATTAATAAAAATTTTTGAATTCAATGGAAGTGATTGGACTCAAATCGGTAGTGATATTACAGGAACTGTTGCCGATGATTTACTGGGATATGCTATCGATCTAAATGATGATGGAACTATCGTTGCCTCCGGAACTTACGGAGCATATGGAGCCGGAGCTGATTACGGACATGTGAAAGTATTTGAATTCAACGGAACCGATTGGGTGCAAAAAGGAAGCACGATTGACGGAGAAACAGATCAGGAATGGTTTGGCAACTCCGTAAGTTTAAGTGCTGACGGATTAACACTTGTTTCAGGCTCTCCTTGGAATGATACTGCCGGAACAGATGCCGGAACTACTCGTGTCTTTAAGTTCAGCACAACCACATCAGATTGGGTACAAGTCGGAAGCACCATCACCGGAGAAGCAGCAGGAGATCTCTCAGGTTTTGCCGTGTCACTCAGTGATAACGGAGAAGTTCTTGCCACAAGTGCTTATAGTAATGACGGAAACGGATCAAATTCGGGACAAGTTAGAGTGTTTGAATTCAATGGAAGTGATTGGACTCAAGCCGGAAGTGATATTGACGGAGAAGCAGCCGGTGATATTTTCGGACGCTCTCTCGACATCAATAACGATGGTCAATATTTTATTTCCGGTGCAATATACAACGATGGGAACGGAACAAATGCAGGACATGCCAGAGTTTTCAAAAATCCCGTGCTCTCAATTTCAGCAATTGAGCCTATAGATATTTCGGTTTATCCAAACCCAACAGACGGAATAATTTTTATCAAAGCAGACAATATTCAAAAAATTGAAATTATGGATATGACCGGTAGAATTATTCACGAAGTCACGCACAACAACAAACTGGATTTATCAGGTAAAGAAAGCGGAACTTATGTCATGAGAATTTATACTAATAAGGGTTTAGCTATTACGAAAATTATATTGAGATAATTTTTTAATCAAAAATTATAACATTAATAAGGCGTCACAATTTGTGACGCCTTATTAATTTAACCCTCAAA
>CAZAXU010000007.1:29243-36753 GCA_964489245.1 uncultured Flavobacteriaceae bacterium | reverse complement strand
TATAACATTAATAAGGCGTCACAATTTGTGACGCCTTATTAATTTAACCCTCAAACTAACTAAATTTATAGCAACTTATTTCACAAACCCTACATATCTATCAATATAATATAAAACTTTCTGTCGCAATTAAAATTATAGTGAGCTGCAAAACCTTTAATTTTCCCTTTAACCTTAATTAATTTATTTTTCTTCCCTTTGAGTTTTTTAAAAATATCTACTTTCATTTCTTGACTCACATCAACCATGATTGAAATGCTTTGATTGTGTGAATCTATCAACCAAAATTGGCTTTGGTCAAAGTTAACATTAGATTCGTCTAAAACCCCTTCCAACTTAACAATTTCTCCTTCACAACTTGCTTGTTCATCGCAATCGGAGTCACAGTTTTTAGATTTTATCAATTCCTTTATACCAAAATATTTATCCGAAGAAAAGTCTAAAACTTTCTTGGAACAAGCAGAAAACATTACCGTTACAATCAATAGTATTATTATTTTTTTCATATACACATTATTTTATTAAATCTCTAAAAATCAGCGATTTAATATGTTTCTATTAACCGTTTACTTTAACTACAGATGATATACTACACCAATCATAAAACGAGGCATATACTTCGGTTGATTAATTGCCTGATCAGCATCCTCGTAAGTAAATTTAATATTGTTATTTTGATTATCTCCTCTTGGATTGATATTTTCATTATCCGGACTGTATGATGTGTCATGACCGGTTAACGTGTCATTGAAAAAATAATCAAATCCCAGACTAACTTCCAAATCAATTTTTCCGCCCATTTTGAAAAAATTCCCGGCCCCGACTCCAACGCCCCAGTTACTGGAAACAATATCAAAATCTTCATTTCCACCCACATATTTAAAATTAGCTTTAAAATCGGAATACCTGGGACCCAGATTGATATAAGAATTATTCAAAATCTTAAAAGGAATCAAAAAATCCATTCTAAAATCTATTGAATGCCCTTTCTTCTCCGGCGTGCCATTTGTTGCATTGTTGATAAATATCCGACGCGCATCCGTGGCAATTCCCGGATTCAACTGCGTATATCCCACCGCCAGGCGTAGATGCATTGGTAAATCCTGTGTTAAATTATAGATTGTGAAATGCGGCTGAATGCCTAGCCCTCTGTTATAACCCGCATTGATTCCAACGGCAAGCTTTGAATGATTTTGAGCGGTTAAGACAAACCCACTCCACATGAGTACGGCTAATAGCACTTGTTTTTTCATGATGATTGTTTTTTATTTGTTGTTATCAGAAGAACGCATTACTATTTCATTTATTGTATTTTCATCTCCTGAGACAAAGCCTCTATTTCCAACCATAGTTACAATTTCTCATTTATATTTTTTATTTTAGCATTCCTAATATTATAAAATCTTATGAAACTTATTTCGTATAACGTAAATGGAATCAGGGCGGCAATTCGTAAAGGGCTTCTGGAATGGCTACAACAAACAGATGCCGACATAATTGCTTTTCAAGAAATTAAAGCGCAGGAAAATCAAATCAACCAAATGGACTTTGCTTTATTGGGCTATGAATATCAATATTGGTTCCCCGCCCAAAAAAAGGGATATAGCGGTGTTGGTATTATTTCAAAGCATCAACCGAAAAATGTGGTCTTTGGAACCGGAATAGATTATATGGATTTTGAAGGCAGAAATCTCCGAATCGATTTTGATGATTTTTCTTTTATGAGTATGTATCTTCCCAGTGGTACCAATGATGACAGGCTGGCATTTAAATTCAAATATATGAACGATTTTCTTTCTTATTCAAAACAATTGAGAAAAGAAATTCCAAATCTGATTATCAGTGGTGATTATAATATCTGCCATCAAGCCAAAGATATTCACGATCCCGTTCGCCTTAAAAATACATCGGGATTTCTACCGGAAGAACGCGCTTGGCTTTCTGAATTTATCGCATCGGGATTCATTGATTCTTTTAGAGAATTCGACAATCGTGCAGAACAATATTCTTGGTGGAGCTATCGTGCCGGCGCACGAGAAAGAAACAAAGGTTGGCGATTGGACTATCACATGGTTACACCCAATCTCCGACCCGGACTAAAACGAAGCCTTATTTTATCCGAGGCCAAACACTCTGATCATTGTCCGGTTATGATTGAGATAGATCGATAAAAACCTAGCAAACGCTAGGCTTTCTTTATTAAATTATTGTCTATTTAAATGCCGGAATGCCCGTAATTTCATATCCCGTAATCAACAAATGAATATCATGAGTGCCTTCATAAGTAATCACAGATTCTAAATTCATCATATGTCTCATAATCGGATATTCTCCGGTGATGCCCATTGCCCCCAACATTTGTCTGGCTTCTCTCACCACTTTTAGTGCCATGTCCGCATTGTTTCTTTTTGCCATGGAAATTTGTGCTGATGTTGCTTTATTTTGATTTCTCAAATCACCTAAACGCCATGTGAGCAACTGTGCTTTTGTAATTTCTGTCAGCATTTCCGCCAATTTCTTTTGCTGCAGTTGAAAAGCAGCAATCGGCTTGCCAAATTGAGTTCTTTCCAAGGCATACCTTAAGGCGGTGTCATAAGCATCCATTGCAGCGCCCAAGGTTCCCCAAGCAATTCCATATCTGGCAGAATCCAAACAACTCAAAGGACCTCGGAGCCCATCGGCTTCAGGGAGAAGGTTTTCTTTAGGAACCTTGACATCTTGAAAAATCAATTCTCCGGTGGCAGATGTTCTCAATGACCACTTGTTGTGCGTTTCCGGAGTTGAAAATCCTTCCATGCCACGCTCCACAATCAAACCCTTGATACGTCCCGCTTCATTTTTTGCCCAAACAACGGCAATATCGGCAAAAGGAGCGTTTGAAATCCACATTTTTGCTCCGTTAAGCAAATAATAATCTCCTTTATCAATAAATTTGCTTTCCATCCCTCCGGGATTGGAACCATGATTAGGCTCAGTCAAACCAAAGGCTCCCATGATTTCTCCTGTAGCCAAACGAGGTAAATATTTTTGTTTTTGTTCTTCACTTCCATACTTCCAAATCGGAAACATTACCAATGAAGATTGCACGGACGATGTAGACCGAATGCCGGAATCACCACGCTCCAGCTCTTGCATCAATATTCCGTAAGACATATAATCCAGTCCCGGACCTCCATATTTCTCAGGAATAAAAGGACCAAAAGCTCCAATTTCCCCTAATCCGTTGATTAAATGCTTGGGAAATTCTGCTTTTTGTGCATATTCTTCGATAATGGGACTGACCTCTCTTTTGACCCATTCTCTAGCCGCATCTCTTACGAGTTTATGTTCATCGGAAAATAATTCGTCTACCAAATAATGATCCGGATGTTTGAATAAATCTTGTGCCATTTGTTTTGATTATTTATTGTTTCTGGCAAACATAAGAATTTGTATTTATATTATTGTTGGATTTTGTTTGTTTTTTTATAATAATCGAATCTCTTATCTTTTTCAATTTTTTCCTTTCGACTTGGACAAAATTTATGTTTTCATATATCTATTATTTGTTCAAAAAAGCCAAGAAAAGCAATTCTTCTTCAATGAATATTGACCTTGATATTTATCTATTTCTCTATCAATATTTTAACACATTTTTAATAATTTTTCGTTATTTAAATCGTTGTAAATCAGCGACATGTCCAATTTAATAAATTGTTGATAACTTTTAAAATCAAATGTAGAAACGGTATAATCTTAACCTATTTTTGTTTCTGTGAGATAGCCGTCTCACGAAATAAATCAAAATTATCAAAACAACTATGGGAACGATTAATGTAATTAAGCGAGACGGAACTTCTGCGCCTCTTGACTTAAAAATGCTTCACGACATGGTGGAATGGGCTTGTGAAGGCTATCAAAATGTTTCGGTTTCAGATATTGAAATCAATTCAAAAATTCAGTTCTACGATGGCATCACTACATCAGAAATTCAAAAAATTATGATTAAATCGGCTTCGGATTTAATCTCGGAGGAAAATCCCGATTATCAATTTGTTGCCGCCCGTTTATTGTTGAGTGATTTGTATAAAAAAGTATTTAAACAAAATCGTCCCATTCCGTTTGAATATTTTGTAAGAAACAATGTTTACCGCGGAGTCTATGACAAATCAATTCTAGACGACTACACACAGCGAGAGCTTGTCTATTTCGGAAAAAAGCTAAATCATAAACGCGACTATTTATTCACGCATGCCGGATTGCGCCAAATGGTAGATAAATATTTATTACAAGATCGCAATACTTTTGAACTTTATGAAACTCCTCAGGAAGCTTTTATGCTGATTGCTATGTTTATGTTCAAAAAATATGAGCCTGCTAAACGCAAAAAATATGTTCTGGATTTATACGAAGCTGTTTCTACTTTCAAAATCAGTCTTCCTACGCCGATTATGTCAGGCGTGCGAACACCTTTGCGTCAATTCAGCTCTTGCTGTCTAATCGATGTGGGCGATTCTTTAGAATCAATTTTACAATCCAACACGGCAGTAGGCTATTATATTGCCAGCAGAGCCGGTATCGGACTAAATTTTGGTCGTATTCGCGGATTAGGAGCCAATATTCGTAATGGCGAAGTGATTCATACCGGATTGGTTCCCTTTTTAAAAATGTATGAAGCCACTACAAAAGGATTTACTCAAAATGCTATTCGCGGAGGAAGCTCCACCTCAACTTTACCCTTTTTTCATTGGGAATCTGAAACTTTTATGCAACTGAAAAACAATAAAGGGAACGATGAAAATCGTGTGAGAAGAATGGATTATTCCGTTGCTTTGAATAAATTGTTTAGAGAACGCGTAAGAAAAAATGAAGATATCACTCTATTTTCCATGGAAGAAGTGCGCGATATGTATGATGCTTTCTATGGTGATGATTACAAAAAATTTGAGATGCTCTATGAAATGTATGAGCAAAATCCAAAAGTGCGTAAAAAACAAATCAATGCCAGACAATTTTATTTGGCAATGCTTAAAGAGCGCTATGAAACCGGCAGGATATACATTCTCAACGCAGATCATATTAATGAACACAGCTCTTTCAAAGATCATATCTACATGTCAAATCTCTGTCAAGAAATCACCTTGCCCACAGAACCCATAGAAGATGTGAATAAAACCGATGGGGAAATTGCCATGTGTATTTTAAGCAACATCAATCTCGGAAAAATTGAAAGCATTGACGAGTTGGATAAACTCACCGAACTATTAGTACGTTTCTTGGACGAACTCATCGATTATCAAGACTATCCTGTAATTGCCGCTGAAAAATCGACTAAAGCAAGGCGTAGTCTGGGAATCGGAGTTTCCGATGTTTTCCATTTTCTGGCAAAAAATAATTTACACTATGACACAGACAAAGGAAAACAAATCATTCATCGATATATGGAGCGCTTTCAATATGGCTTAATTCAAGCATCTAATAAACTGGCAAAAGAAAAAGGCGCTTGTGCACTTTTTGAACGCACCAAATATTCCGATGGCATCATGCCGATTGACACTTATGCCGAAGCCGTTGATGAAATTGTTGCCAACGATTTGGAAATGGACTGGGAAAGCTTGCGCAAAAATGTCAAAAAATACGGACTACGTAATTCCGCTTTGAGTGCAATTCCTCCGGCAGCATCAAGCAGCGTGGTTTCCAACTCAACTCCGGGTGTTGACCCCGTGCGTAAACTACTGATTGCCAAAATGAGTAAGTATGGCGCCCTGAAGCAACTTGTTCCCGGATACGGACAGTATGAAGAAAATTATTCATTGGCATGGGATATTGACAACGAAGAGTATCTAAAATTCATTGCTATTTTTCAAAAATTCCTTGATCAAAGTATCAGCACTAATCAATATTATGATATTTCAAAATATAAAAACAATAAGGTGCCTGTCAAAGATTTAATCAGACATGATGCTATTGCTTATAAGTATGGACTGAAAACTTTATATTATATGAACATCAATGACAACTCGGGTAATGAGTTGGCAAAAATGAAAAAAGAAAGTGAAACGGAGCCTATTTTCAACTTCGGAAAACTGGAATTAGATCTCGATTTAGACGACTATGATTCTTGCGAGGGAGGAGGTTGTTCCGTCTAGTTCATCAAGGAATTTCAAGTATCGATATTTAACTAAAATATTCAAATCGTGGGAAAGCAAAGCTGTTCGGAAAGTTATGAGTTATAAATTATGAGTTCTCGCCTTTGATATAGGTTGACTGTTTTAACAAATTATAATTTACCTCATAGGAGTTAAATGTTGATAACTCCGAGCTTTCAGCCAGAGGGAAGATAAGAAAAAAATATAATAAATTGATTTACAATTAAATAAATAAACACATGAAACAAGATAATTGCAATTCAGAAAAATTTATTCCGTCTATTTATGACAATTGCAAAATAGATTTCACCGAACAAAAGATGTTTTTCGGCAGAGGAAGAAACCTGCAACGTTATGATGTTCAAAAATATCCTTTCTATGAAGAATTGTCTCAAAAAATGCTAAGTTTCTTTTGGCGTCCGGAAGAGGTTTCTCTGATCAAGGACGTCAACGACTTTGCCGAGCTTTCTAATCATGAAAAATTTATTTTCACCGAAAATCTCAAATATCAAATCCTGTTAGACAGTGTGCAAGGACGTTCGCCTTTTTTGACTTTCGGACAAGCAGTGACCATTCCCGAGGTAGAAGAAGCCATTATTATTTGGGACTTCTTTGAAACCATACATTCCATGTCTTATTCATACATCATCAAAAATGTTTATGCCGACCCTTCTGAAATTTTTGATGAAATCATGGAAAATAAAATGATTGAAGAACGTGCCGGCGCCGTAACCGAACAGTATAATGAGTTCTACCAAAATATCATTAAATATCAAGCCCAAGAAATGGGTATGAAAGGAGAAACGGAAATCACTTTAGACGAATTGAAAAAAAATCTATATCTGGCTTTGGTTTCCGTAAATATTTTAGAAGGTGTTCGTTTCTATGTTTCTTTTGCCTGTGCCTTCAGTTTTGCTGAAAATAAAAAAATGGAAGGAAATGCCAAAATCATCAAATTCATTGCTCGCGATGAAAACGAACATCTGAAAATGACACAACGCATCATCAGAGATTTACGCACAAATAAAGACGAAGGATTCTCAGATGTTATTCGTTCATTGGACGACAAAGTCTATGAACTCTATCGTGATGCCGCCGAACAAGAAATGCGTTGGGCGGAATATCTATTCAAGGACGGATCTATTATCGGGCTAAACGATAAACTTCTTATTCAATACATGAAATGGTTGACCAACAACCGTTTGCAAGCTATCGGGTTGAAGCCTATCTATGAAAACACTTCCAATCCTTTGAGCTGGATGAATCATTGGCTGCGCAATGATGCCGTTGAAGTTCTGCCCCAAGAAACCGAAATCACTTCTTATGTTGTAGGCGGAATTGATATGGAAGTGGATGATGAAGATTTTGAAATATAGCTTTTA
>CAZAXU010000007.1:0-29143 GCA_964489245.1 uncultured Flavobacteriaceae bacterium | reverse complement strand
TGTAGGCGGAATTGATATGGAAGTGGATGATGAAGATTTTGAAATATAGCTTTTAATACCTTTCAAAATGTACAAACTTCCATTCTTCGGGATGAACGGTTGATTCCAGATGTTCTTCCAATGAATCCGGCAGGGAAGAAAAAAAATCTATTCCTGTTCTTTTTTCAATGGAATCTATGGAAACTATAAAAGTTTTTAGGGTTTCTTTACTGGCTTTATGCGGAATGATAAAGCCAATCATTCTCGGATGCTTCGGGTTGTTTTTATCTAAAATAATTTTATAAAAATAATCAGGAACAGCAACCCCCTCTCTGCCGATGCGCTCCAGGTTTTTTTTCAAAATTCCTCCGGTTATGATATAGAGTTTTCCATATCTTTTCACCCAATAGCGCACCTGTTTCTCCAAATCATTCCAAATACCGGCATTGAACTCATGGTCTTGCGGACTGACATTTGATGTATAAAATGTTTGATTAAAAGCCTGCTCCGAAAAACGCATATCCGCTGCCGGAACCAAGTGTCCTTTTTCATAACCGTTGGGATAATAATTCTTATAGTGTGCCGACTCGGTTTTCACATCCGGATCTCGAATAAAATACGGGCGCTGACGTTGTGCCCTACTCAATTGTTTCGGAGATAATGAATAGGCAACCCATTCTGAATTCTCATAGTCTTCATCATAAGAAAGCGTATAGTATTTATGGTGTACGACTTGTCCTGTGGTTGATGTTGGGAGATAATTGAATGTGTCTTTTTTAATGGATTGTTCAATTTTCTTTATTTCCTTTCGACCCGGTTCGTCTGCAAATTTTGTCTCATTTTCACAAGCAGAAAAGCATAAACTCAAAATTATTAAAACAATTATTTTTTTCATTGATCAATTCTTTATATCAAACAATTCCGTTTAAGTCTTTAACTTCCTTAAGTTCAACGATTTCAATATCATAATTTATCGGATTTATTTTATTATGTGCTGAAATATAAATTCGCCCGAATCCCAATTTCTCAGCTTCTGAGATACGTTGTTCTATTCTGGTAACCGGTCTGATTTCTCCGGTGAGTCCCAATTCTCCCGCAAAGGCATATTTAGATAAAACAGGCATATCATTTGCCGAAGATAAAATGGCTACGGCTACGGCAAGATCGATTGCCGGATCATCGATTTTAATGCCTCCTGTGATATTCAGAAATACGTCTTTTGCCGCCAGTTTAAAATTCATTCTTTTTTCCAGAACCGCCAAAATCATGTGTAGGCGTTTTATATCATATCCGGTTGTGGTTCTTTGCGGCGTACCATAGACCGCAGAACTAACCAATGATTGGACTTCAATGAGTAAAGGACGCAAACCTTCAGTTGCCACGGCTATTGCTGTTCCACTCAAATTTTCATCATGTGAACTGATTAATATTTTTGAAGGGTTTTTTATTTCTCTCAACCCCTTGTCATACATCTCATAAATTCCGATTTCAGATGTGGAACCAAACCGATTTTTATTTGCTCGAAGAATTCTGAACAGATGATTCCTGTCTCCTTCAAATTGCAAAACCGTATCGACCATATGTTCCAAAACTTTCGGTCCTGCAATCTGTCCTTCTTTATTGATATGTCCTATAATGAAAACCGGTGTATTGGTTTTTTTGGCATATTGCATCAACTCCGATGTAGTTTCTCTGATTTGTGAAATACTTCCAGCAGATGATTCTATATAATCCGTGTGTAGAGTTTGAATGGAATCAATCACTAAAATATCCGGTTTTTCTTGTTGTAGGATATGAAAAATTTTTTGTGTATTTGTCTCAAACAATAGTTTTAAGTTGTTGTTGTTCAATCCTATGCGTTCTGCACGCATTCTGATTTGTTTTGGGCTTTCTTCTCCGGAAATATACAATGTGTTAAAAGGCAGGTTTAGTGCCACTTGCAGCATTAAAGTCGATTTTCCAATACCGGGTTCTCCTCCCAAAAGAACAATTGATCCCGGAACCATGCCACCGCCCAACACCCGATTTAATTCTTTGTTGTTTGTATCAATTCTGTATTCTTCTGCCGTATCTATGTCAACCAATCTGGTTAAAGCAGATTTTTTTGTATCGACCGGGAGTATAATTTCATTTTTGTCTTGTTTTTTAGACACGATTTCCTCTGCAATGGTATTCCATTGTTTACAGGTCGTGCATTGCCCCATCCATTTGGAATATTGCGCTCCGCAATTCTGACAGTAAAAAATGCTTTTGGTTTTTGCCATTTTTTTCTAAAAATTCAAATTTAAGATTTTTTGAGGGAAGAAATTAATTATCAACGAAAAATGTATCAAATCAAATTTTTATCCTTATTGTAAATCGGCAATAAAAAGAGACAGACCAATCCGAAAATAATGATAAGCAAGGTTTGTGTAATCCACATCAAGAGTCCAAATGCTGTTCCCGTTTCCATGGAAACGCCATAGAGAAAAAGTGCTTCTGCTACAAAAACCGGATAAACACCAAAACCGCCATTTGAAATTACCATGGCGATACTTCCCGCAATGAACGACACCAAAACGGCATCAACACCCAAGCCTGCCGTCTCGGGAAATGCAAACAGCACCACCCAGAACATGGCAACATAGAGCAACCAAATCAGTGTTGTTTGCAAAATAAACCACCATTTATTAGGCATTTTCAGAATACTTCCTACACCCTCTAGAAGTCCTTCGATAAAATTTCTAATCTTCCGAATAAAAACAGATTCAGATTTTTTCAGCCATTGGAATCCAAAATAAAGAAAAACCAATATTAAAACAGCTTCTCCTCCAAGCACTAAAGGATTTTTAGGAATTTTCGGTTGAATCATTTCATAGATCAAATCGAATTGAAGAAAGAAAGCCAAGCCCATAAACAGCAATAAATATATGATATCCGCCATCCGCTCTGCGACAATAGTTCCAAAGGCTTTGTCAAAAGAAATATCGTTCTCATATTTTGCCAATGATGCAGCTCTCCCAATTTCTCCTGCACGCGGAACAATTAAGTTCAACAAATAAGACAATCCGACTGTCAGCACTAAATTGATTTTCCTAGGTTTATATTCCAATGTCTCCAACAAATAGTTCCATCTAAGTGCTCTGATAATATGACTGAGTAATCCTAAAAACAGCGAGATTGCCAACCATTTGAAATCGGCATTAAGAATATTTTTTTTGATTTCGTCAAGTTGTTCAGAGGTGAAACCGGAAAGAAAATAGTATAGGATAATGGCGCCTATCAATAACGGCAAAATTATTTTTAGGGCTTTTTTCATGAATTATTGCAACAAATTGGTTTCCGAATCAGGAAAAACAATCGTCGGCTTAAAACCTTTGGCATCCGCCATCTCCATCCAAGTATAGGTAATGATGATAATCACATCTCCTTTTTGTACTCTTCTGGCGGCAGGACCATTCAAAGTAATTTCTCCGCTTCCGCGTTTTCCTTTGATGATATAAGTTTCTATTCGTTCGCCGTTGTTCACATTCACAATCTGAACTTTTTCACCTTCCACCATATTGGCTGCATCGACTAAATCGGCATCAATAGTGATACTTCCGATATAGTCCAACTCGGCTCCGGTTACTTTTACACGATGAATTTTCGATTTAAAAACTTCTACTAACATACTGCAAAGATATATTTTTTTAATACATCTGTGTCAAGAATAATGCCACAAATATTTTAATGCCTATTTGGCTGTTTTCTCTGATATCAAATCAAGTATATTATTGTATCAAGTTTTGTTAATTTTGTCTTGCTTTCAATAAGATTCTTCCCGATTTACACGACATAGCGCGCCTGACTTGAGGCTAGCGATAATATTGAATAATATCATCAAATATCCTATAGATTTCCGTAATATCATTTTCCGTAACCAATCTCATCCTAAAAGTTTTGAAATGCGGAATTGCTTTAAAATAATTTCCATAATGTGAGCGTGTTTCCAAAATACCCAAACGTTCTCCTTTCCAACTGATTGCCAGATCCAAATGTCTCTTTGCCACGGCAACGCGTTCTTTGATATCAGGGAGTTCTTTGTGTTTTCCGGTTTTAAAGTAATATTTAATCTGCTCAAAAATCCAAGGATTTCCGATAGCGGCGCGCCCAATCATTGCTCCATCAAAACCAAATTCATCACGAATTCGCAAGGCATCTTCCGGAGTTTTGATATCGCCATTGGCAAAAACCGGAATATGCATATTCGGATTGTTTTTTACTGCTGCTATTCGATGCCAATCCGCTTGTCCGCCATACATTTGTTTTCTTGTTCTTCCATGAATTGAAATTGCCTGAATGCCAACATCTTGCAAGCGTTCTGCCGTTTCAACAATATTAATGCTGTTTTCATCCCAACCCAAACGAGTTTTGACCGTTACGGGCAATTTGGTTTGTTTAACTATTTCTGCCGTAATTCTAAGCATTTTATCCACATCTTTCAGCATGGCGGCTCCTGCGCCTTTGGCAACTACTTTTTTTACCGGACAGCCGTAATTGATGTCAATCATATCAGGATTGACCGCATCAATTTTTTCAACCGCTTTGAGCATTGAATATAAATCATGACCGAATACTTGAATACCGATTGGTTTTTCGGTTTCAAAAATATCCAATTTTTGATCTGACTTTACGGCATCACGAATCAGACCTTCAGAAGAGATAAATTCCGTGAACATCAAATCTACTCCATGTTCTTTGCAGAGCATCCGAAACGGCGGATCACTTACGTCTTCCATGGGGGCAAGAATCAAAGGAAAGTCCGGCAATTCAAGATTTCCGATTTTTAGCATTCGGTTTGTTTTTGTGTGGCAAAAATAGGGAATTTGTTAAAAATGATAGGATTAGATTATCCAGATAGAAACTTTTTTCTACTTTCTTTCGTCACTCACAATCATTCCGTCAATCATTCGAATAATTCTTTTAGCATTTTCAGCAATGTCTTCTTCATGAGTCACCAAAACAATTGTGTTCCCTTTCTCGTGTAAGTCGTTGAGTAACAACATGATTTCTTCTGATGTTTTGGAATCTAAATTCCCCGTAGGTTCATCGGCAAGAATAATAGACGGATTGTTTACCAAAGCTCTGGCAACCGCCACTCTTTGACGTTGTCCGCCGGAAAGTTCATTTGGTTTATGTGTCATTCTATCTGCCAAGCCCACATCTTCCAGAACGGCTTTGGCTCTTTGCATTCTTTTGGATTTTGAAATGCCTGCATAAATTAGTGGAAGCGCCACATTTTCTAAAGCACTTGTCCGAGATAACAAGTTGAATGTTTGAAAAACAAACCCGATTTCTCTATTTCTTACTTCGGCAAGTTCAGCATCGCTCATTTTTTCCACTTCTTTTCCATTGAGTCTGTATTCTCCTTTTGTTGGCGTATCTAAAGCACCCAAAATATTCATCAATGTTGATTTTCCGCTTCCCGATGGTCCCATCAACGCCACATATTCTCCTTTTTCAATATCCAAGTCAACGCCGCGTAAAGCTTTGACTACTTCTTGTCCCATTTTAAAATATCGATGTATATCTCTGAGTTCTATAATTTTTTTTGACATAAGTTTTAGTATAAAGCAATGTTATCAATCAAACGAATTTCTCCTGCAAACACAACGATAAAGCCTCTATATTTGTTACCTTCGACTTTTTTCTTTGTCGGTTTCAAAGTTTTTTCATCGGCAATTTCAAAATATTCTAAATCCAAGGATGAATTTTCTTGAAATCTTCGTTTCACAAAATCTTTTACTTCATTGATTTCGGCATGCTTGAATAGTCGATTGGCTTGTTTCAATGTTTCATAAATATATGGTGCTGCCATTCTGTGTTTTACCGATAATCTTCGGTTTCTGGAACTCATTGCCAAACCATCTTCTTCACGATATATCGGAATCGGAATAATTTCTATCGACATTTTTTCTTTTTCAACCAATTTTTTGATGATTTGTAACTGTTGAAAATCCTTTTCTCCGAAATAAGCCCTGTCAGGTCGCACCGCTTCAAAAAGTTTTTTGACCACTGTCCCCACTCCGTTAAAATGACCTTGTCTGAATTTGCCTTCCATTTCGTGTTCCAAACCATCAAAATCAAATTGTTGACTTTCGATTTTTCCATCATAAAAGTCTTTTGCATTCGGATAGAAAACAATTATTTCATCGCTCAAGCTTTTTAGCAACAGCAAGTCTTGTTCAAAAGTTTTCGGATAATTGATTAAATCTTCCGGATTATCAAATTGTGTCGGGTTGATGAAAATACTGACTACCGTTATATCGTCTCTGTTCAAACTGGCTTTGACCAAAGCCATATGCCCTTGATGAAGAGCCCCCATTGTGGGGATGAAACCAATAGTTTTTTTATTATTTTTTAAGTTCTCAATGTAATTATATAAGTTCTTTTTGAGCTCGAATATCTTCATTATGAAAAATTTAACAGCGAAACAATGATGTACACACCCAAAGATACGGCAAAATTTTGTATCTTTGTACTTTGTAATTTAATTTACCACTTTATATGAAAGGTAAGAATTTTTTGATAGCATCCACCGGCATATATCCTTATTTTGACAATATTGATTATGCCAATCTTGCATATAAAATTGCAAAGGTTGTGAACTCCGGTGGTGGACAAACGCGCATGTTCATGCCTAGATTTGGTGTGGTGAATGAGCGCAAACATCAATTGCATGAGGTGATTCGCCTATCGGGTGTGAACCTTGTGATTAATGATGATGACATGCCTTTGATTATCAAGGTTGCTTCTATTCCAAAAGAGAGAATGCAGGTATATTTCATTGAAAACGATGAATTTTTTAAGAGAAAATTTGTTTTTAAAGATGAAGATGAAAAGTATTTTAAAGACAACGACGGAAGAATTGTGTTTTTTGCCAAAGGAGTCGTGGAAACTACCAAAAAGCTGAAATGGCGCCCTGATTTTTTATTAGGTTTTAACTGGTTTTCGTCTTTATTGCCACTCTATATCAAAACTTATTACAAAAACGAACCTTTATTTCAATATACTAAAATATACATTGTTCTAACAGATGAACTTTTGGATGAACCTTTACAATCCAAACTCACTGATAATTTGATGTTTGATGAAATTCCCGAGAAATTTATAAAACAACTGGAGGAACCTACGATAGAGAACTTACTCAAATTGTCTATCGATTTGTCCGACGGAGTTGTACTTCGGTCAAAAAACATTCCGAAAAGTATCAGTAGTCATGTTAAAAAGAATAAAAATCTCCATGTTGTTGATCTAGCCGGAATAGATATTGAAGAAGATATTACTGAACTCAAAGAAAAATTCTCCGAGGCTTTTGCTGAAAAAAATGAAGCTTCAAAATAACAAAATCATAGAAAAAAGTTATTCAATCACACGGATGATTTAAATGAAATTATATGAAAAAAACTGTTTATTATATACTTGCTTTGCTTATTGGTTTGTTGGGATCATCATGTAAGAAGGAGTTCTCAACCATAGGTGAGAATATTATTGTCGGACCAAAATTTAAAGGCAAACTATTTGATCAAGCGCAAGTTATTGCCTATGACAAAAATGTGGAAAAAGTGTTATCACTTAACTCGTCGGTAATTACATTAGGAGCTTATAATAATCCGGTATTTGGAACCTTGACCGCCGATTTTGTTTCCGTTATTCAAACCGGAACTTCCACCTTTAAATCCGACGGCTTCGGAGATAATGTAAGGAACTTAAGTGCAAAATTAATAATCCCTTTCTTCTCCCACACAGAGGAAGAAGAGGGAACTAAAATATTTGTCACCGATTCCGTTTTTGGTTCCGAACCCATCAATTTGAAAATTCACGAACTGACTTATTTCTTGAACCCTTTAGATCCAAACAGTGATTTTGAAAAAAAGCAAGAATTTTATTCAGATTTTGATTTCAGCCCATATAAGGGACAAATGATTTGTGATTCATCCAATTATATTCCTGATTTTAGTCCGTACATCACTTATGAAAGAAATACTGACGGCAGCTTTAAATTGGATGATAACGGGCATAAGATTGTCAAAGATTCTTTAGGTCCGCACTTTGTTGCCAAATTGGACACCACTTTTTTCAGACATAAAATTTTTGATCATTCCGGAGAAAACTTAATTACTAATCCGGATAGTTTTAGAAATTATTTTCGCGGACTTTATGTCGATGCAGAGGCGATAAACGATGACGGAAGATTGATGTTGATGAATTTATCCAACGCAAAAATTATATTAAGTTATATATACGATGAAACCGATGACCACGGAACCCCTTCAGATACCAGTGACGACACGACAGAACAGAAATATAAAGAAATAGAACTATCCTTGAAAGGGCTCCGAAACAATATGAGTATTAACAGTTATACAACCACTTTTAATGCAACGGCATCGAGTGCTATAAACTCATCTGATGAAACCAATGGAGATGACAAATTATACATCAGAGGAGATGCCGGAGTAGAAACTATTATAAAACTGTTTAACAACCAACAACTCAGACAATTGAGAAAAAACAATTGGTTGATTAACCAAGCCGAACTTTGGTTTTATGTAGATGAAACCACGATGAATAACATAAACCAGAAACCAAGTAGATTGTATTTATATGACTATGATAAGAGTATGAAATTAGTTGATATCTATGATAATGCCAATACAACACCTGCCGGAAAAATACCTGCGAAAATGTTTGATGGTATTTTAGGTAAAGATGAGCATGACAATGCAATTTATAGGTTTCGAATCACAAATCATATCAAAAACGTATTAAAAAAAGACTCTGTGAATGTGCGCCTGGGGTTGCGTGTGGTTTCAGGAACAAATGTTTTTTCTCAAGAAACTGTCAGAGAGATTCAAGACCCTGACAATATCAATCCTCTCGGAACAGTTTTATATGGAACAACGACATCAACAACCAAAAAACCCGTTTTAAAAATTTATTATTCCAAACCGGAATAGTAAAAAAACAACTTTTTTAATCTATTTTTTTTCGCTCAAAAGCATCGATAAATGAATTGGGGGTTATATTAATTATCTTGGATTTACCGGCTTTTGCATAAATATCTATATCAAAGTAGCCTTTGAAAGCATGAATGAATTTTGTTAAGATTTCATGCATTTTCCTTTTGTCTCTACCCAATTTTTTCATCACTTCCGGTCCTGCCGTTTGTGCATCATAAAAATGTTTTTGTGTCAAGTAAACCGTATTATCATCTGCAACAAAAAGATCTTTCATCCAATTGTGATCTGCTCCGGCAACATATATATTTTTAAACCCTGCATTAATCGCCAAAATTAGTGCAGGAATCAACACATTATGTGGTCTTGGCAAACCACAATATTTACGGTAGCACGAATGTCGGAACCACTGAAATCCGTCAATTGGCGTTGGATTATAATAGTGAATCCCGATTTGGTTGTTTTCTTGAAGAATTTTTTTCCAATAGTCAGATTGTCCGGCAGCAACCGCTATAAAAATATCTAATTTCCAATGGGTTTTATAAGCTAAATTATTGAACAGTTCTTCTCTACTTTTCAAATAGCTTTCGCTCACATCATTCAGCCAAAATTCAGGTGCATTTAATACATATAACTCCGGCTTAACCTGTTCATATGCACTTGTATTGGCAAAGAAATTTACTGCCATTTTCTTTTTCCCATTCAGGAAATCAATCCTATTTTTGAGCAAATTGTTTAATGACGGGCCATTGCCTAAGACTACTACTTCCGAATATTGATTTTCTTTGAAAGGCTTAATAGGTTTACTCATCAAAACTACTTTTACCAAAGAAAAAACACTTTGAAAAAGCCGTTTAAAAAATTCCTGTACTTTGACTAGTAAATTTATCATCTATTTTGATTTATGTTTTATAAAACCGGATAATGAAGAAATCATTGAAACAAATAAAAACTTTCCCTTAATCGATTCGCTTTTCATCCAAAAATAAATCCAAAGCAATAGTGCTGCATTTATTTTATAAAAATAATCAATAAACTTGAATATTAAACGGATATTCCGTTTTTCAGTCAACGCGCTGATGCGCATATGTTCCGACTTTCCGTTTAACCAACTTATACGAGTAACATAATCCAAACTTGTTCTATAAGCATCAATAAAATGCCAAACCACAACATCCGGCGTATAAAGCACTCTATGTCCTGCGCGTTTAATTTTATAGAATATTTCTTTGTCTTCTCCTCGTAAATAAACTTTTTCATCAAAATTTCCAATTTGATTCAGCAATTCTTTTTTAAAAAACATATTGCAACCTACCGGATAAGACTTTTTAAATTCTTTTACCTCATTGCCCATATCGACAATAGAAATAATTCTTTCAATATATTTTGACATCCACTTGGGTTCTTTTTCTTCTTCATACTTTGGTAATACTTTTCCTCCAAAAGCCATATATTTCTGATATTTTGTTGCATTTTCTTTGATTTGTCTCACAAAATCTTTTTCGGCAATAGCATCATCGTCTATAAAAGAAACATAGTTTCCGTCCGATTCTTTAATTCCTTTATTTCTGGCAAATGCCAAACCTTGTTTTGTTTCTTTGAAAATCTTAATCTGATGAGATGGGTGGTTTATTTTGAAATTCTCGATGATTTCAGATGTTTTGTCTGTAGAATTATTATCAATAATAACAATCTCAAAATCCTCAGGATTAAAATCTTGCTCTGTCAGGCTTTTTAATGCTTGTCCAATATGTTGATCTCTGTTGTATGTGCAAACAATGATGGATAAAAACATATTATTTCTTTAAGATGACAACCAGTTATGCCAAGGAATACGCAATAAAATCAGAAAAAAACCTATCCCGTAGAAAATAATTATATTTATAAATTTTCTTTTGGAATTATTTTTCTTTTTATGTCTATTGAAACCGTAATGAACCAATAGTAAAACCAGCAACATCATCACCGGATGTTCAATTACAAGAAGTCTGTCGGGGGCATTTTTCATATAAGTGCTAAAATGTCCTTGTTTGAGCCCTTCAAAATAAGGTGAGACGAAATAGTTTAGAAAGCCCAAGACAACTTGAATATACAACACAATCAATGTGAAAAGCGCCAGACGAAAATCTTGTCCGTAAGTATATTGTTTGTCACGCAATAAACTAATGATATACTTTATGAGGATGAAAACGAACATAAAAACAACCAAGTATGCCCATGTTGAATGTATAAATTTCATCATAATTCATTTTTTTTGTAAAGATAGGAATAATGTGGGGGATGCAAGAATTGCAGAATAAATATTTACAATCAGATTTTTTTCATTATTTAAAAACTACATTTTTTCCAAATAAGCTTTCAGCTTTGCCGCTCTTTCATATTCTTCATTTTCAATGGCAGCTTGCAACATTTTGCTGATTTCTCCTTTGGTATAAATGCTTGTTTTTGAGCCGAATAGTTCAGTGGCAAGCTGTTCCAATTCATTCAATTCACCGGTTTCGGCTGTTTCTTCTGTTGTTTCTTCCATTTTACCAATCAATTCAGAAAAGTCTTCCTCTTCTTTCTCGGTAGAAACATTTTCATGGGTGGGCAAAAACATTCCCGCTTCTTCCATGATATTGTCATGGCAAAAAATAGGCGCATCAAACCTTACTGCCAAGGCAACAGCATCTGATGTTCTGGAATCTATTGCCACTTCTTTTCCGTCTTTTTCCGTAATCAACATAGAATAAAAAATACCTTGATCAAATTTGTTGATAATGATTTTTTTTAGCTGGATTTGATATTCATCAAATAGCGTTTTGAATAAATCGTGTGAAATCGGTCGTTGCTGCTTTAGCCCTTCTTCAAGACTAATTGCAATGGAATGTGCTTCAAAAGCTCCAATTACAATAGGAAGTTTTTTCTCCGTATTTATGTCTTTTAACACCAAAACATAAGCACCCGTTTGTGTTTCACTATATTGAATTCTGTCTATTGTCAGTTGTATTAAGCTCATTGTCAATTATTAAAAGATATCATCTTCTTCATTAGAACACTTCAAGTTAAAGAAATATTATATAAAAAAGATGATATCTTGAAAAATAATATTAATTATTGTCTGCTTTAAAAGCCTTTAATTTCTCAGTCAATGCGGGAACGACCTCAAAAGCGTCTCCAACCACACCATAGTCTGCGGCTTTAAAGAAAGGCGCTTCAGGATCATTATTGATAACCAGCATATTTTTAGATGAATTTACACCGGCTAAATGCTGAATAGCTCCTGAGATTCCTACGGCGATATATAAATTCGGGGCTACTTGTTTTCCTGTTTGTCCAACATGTTCTTGGTGCGTACGCCAACCTAAGTCAGAAACCGGTTTAGAACAGGCTGTAGCTGCACCAAGCACCTCTGCCAATTCTTCAATCATTCCCCAATTCTCAGGTGCTTTCATGCCGCGTCCTGCCGAAACGATGATATCAGCGTCTGCCAGCGGAATTTTTCCGGTAGCTTTTTCTATGTTCGTAACTTTGTAAGTATCATATAAACCTTGGTTTACGGAAACATTGAAAGTTTCAGTTGTGCCACTTACAGGATGCTCTTTCAATCCGAAAGAGTTCTTGGAAATTCTAAGCAGTTTTTTGTCTGTTAATATTTCAGTGGAAGCAATTCCTTTATTGGAAAAAGCTTTCCTTTTCACCACAAAAGGATTTGTGCTTTCCGGCAAAGCAATAACCTGAGATACATATCCTGCGTTTATTTTTCCGGCAAGCAAAGAGCCCACGTAAACCGCTTCATTACTTGAACTGATTAAAATTATTTCTGCTTGTGTTTTATCAATGGCTTGCGCAATTGCATCGGCATAAATTTGCGCATTGAAATCTTTCAAATTTTCTATATTCAAAACCCTTGAAACACCATATTTGTATAAATCTTCTGTATTTTGCAAAGCAAAACCCACAGCAACAACATCTTGTCCCATTTGTTCGCCAAGCGCTTTTCCGTAAGAGGCTAGTTCTTTTGCTCCCTTTGAAATTTGACCATCTTGACTTTCGGCATATATTAGTATTGACATAATTTTAAATTTTTAATGTTTTGTTTTATATAACCTTAGCTTCATTGTGCAACAAATCAATCAATGCGTCCAAATTGTCTTTGTCAACCATTTTGATAGCGCTTTTTTCCACAGGTTTTTCAAATTTTTCTGTTTTGGTTTGTATCATCGCCTCATATGCGGGCAATACTTCTAACGGCTTTTTTCTTGCCATCATAATTCCTCTCATATTCGGAATACGCAATTCTTCTTCTTTTGCCAATCCTTTTTGTCCTCCGATAATCAAAGGTAACTCTGTTTCAACTATTTCTTTTCCGCCTTCAATTTCTCTGGCAACTTCAACTTTATTGCCGTCTTTTACTTCAAAACCGATTACGGCATTGATAAATTTCTTCTCCGTAAGTCCGGCAACCATGCCGTGAACCATGCCGCTGTTATAGTCTAAAGATTCTCTTCCGGCAATGATTAAATCAAAATCATCATGTTCTTTAATATAATTTGCAATTTGAACAGCCGTAAAATAACTATCGGTTGGTTCCACATCAATTCTCACTGCTCTGTCCGCTCCAATGGCGAGTGTTTTTCTGATCACGGGTTCTGTTTTGGTCGTGCCAACATTTAAAACCACTAATTCTCCTCCATGCTTTTCTTTGAGTTGCATGGCTTTGGTCAAACCAAACTCGTCATGCGGATTAATGACAAACTGAATGCCATTTTCATCGAATTTGGTGTTGTTGTCTGTAAAATTTATTTTTGAAGTAGTATCAGGAACACTACTCAACAATAACAATATTTTCATATATGTTTATTTTTTGGTATTAATAAAAATTGTCACGACGAAGTTACGAAAATTTCTTTAATTTTATTATGCGTGCATAATAATTTTTTATAAAATTTTATATTGGTTTAAAGCTATTATTTTCCGGATGATAAAAGATAAGGGATTAAAATTTGTTTAAATCCTTTGTCAATATCTGCCGCAATATAATCAATCTTATATCTATAACAAGTTTCTTTGATTTTCTCGAAATAGTCTCTCACTGCTAAGTTATAAATCTCTTTGATCTGATCCGGATAAACATCAATACTCATATCATGTTCAGTATCAACGAATTTGGTTGGTTTATTTTTAAAATCAAATGAATATTCCGTTTTTTTGTCAAACACATGAAACAAAAGAACCTGATGCTTATTGTACTTAAGATGTCTTAAGGCTTCAAAAAGCTCATTTTCATTTTCTCTCACTTCCCATAAATCGGTAAACAATATAATCAAAGAGCGACGATGTATGTTTTCAGCTATTTCATGCAAATATCTATAAGTTTCAGTTGATTTTTTCTCAAAATGCTTCACCAATACTTCATCTAATTTTTGCAACAACAAACGATGATGTTTCGGATTATTTTTTTCTCGAGCATAAAACTCATATACATCGGAATAAATGCTCATTCCAATTGCATCTCGTTGTTTTTTCAAGATTTCCATGAGTGCCGCCGTGGCTGTCACGGAAAATTCAATTTTATTTAAATTATTGATTTCAAACGTTTTGCTCTCAGGATAATGCATTGACGACGAATTATCTATGATAAAGTGTGCTCGCAGATTGGTCTCATCTTCAAATTTTTTGGTATAGAGTTTATCCGTTTTTCCATAGAGTTTCCAATCTATAAATTTGGTGCTCTCTCCGTTGGCATAAATTTTATGCTCCAAAAACTCGGCAGAATAGCCATGAAACGGACTTTTGTGCAAGCCTACTAAAGTTCCCTCAACCACTTCTCGAGCTAAGAGTTCCAAATTCGGAAGCTGATATTGCGTTTTTTTGAGCATTATAAAACTTTATTTTCTAGAAAAAACAGCTTTATATACGGCGTGTTTTTCTACTTTTTCTCTACTGATATAATCAGGATGCAGCTTACCGGCAACATACATTTCCGTCTGGTCGCAATAATGTTTACTTCCGGGAATTCCACTGACTCCGGTTGGAATGACAGAGAAAGACTCATCATAATTTGCCGTGTTGAAAATATGCTTTTCAGAAGCGCCAAAATCAGATTGGTAAGGATTTGCTTGGGAATAAGAAAAAGGATTTACCGTATTTGAATTTCCCGGAGCTTTAACCGACCTGTTTAGTCCGAAAACTATATCCAGAACTTTCAGCTTTCCCAAAGGATGTTTCAATTCAAGTCGGTGTATTTCTCCCCACTTAATTTTATCGAAATCACCATATTTTTTCATCAGTTTTGCAATAGTTTCTTTAAACGATTTTTGGATCATATCTCCCAGTGTTTCTTTCTTCTCCGTGTTCACATCATCACACCAAGCAGAACCATCGTTCGCTATGGTATATTGTAACAAATATTTTGAAAAAAGCATGGATTTTTGATACTCCGAAAAAACTTCATTTCCCATTTCGTCTCGGGTTAAGTTTTTTGCCAGTTGAATAAACATTTCATCAAAAACCAAAGGGGCGGCTAGATTTTTCTCGTACGTATTGTTCCATTCTTTCAGCAGTCTCAAGGCTTTTTGCTCATCTGAATTTAAATCTTTTAATCGTTCGATATACTTTATGAAAACAGGCTTCATTTCATCTGCTTGAACGGCATGATGATCAAATAACATTTTTTTAAAATCATCTACAGACAATTTTTCTTTAGCGGTTAACATTTGACGAATGCGTTTGATGCGATATGGCACATCATACCATTCACTGATATAATATTGGTATTTATTGTCAATAGATTTGTTGTTGGCAGAGGAAACAAAGCCTCGTTCCGGATTATATTCATAAGGCAAGGAATCAAATGCAACATATCCTTTCCAATCATATTTATCCGTATCCCCCGGCAAAAACAAATACCCCGGAGCTGTTCTGACGGGAAGTCTTCCTGTCATATGAATCCCGATATTTCCATCTGTATCTGCATAAGCAATATTCTGACTGACCGATTGAAACCCTTTTATAGCATTGGTGAAATCGTTCCAATTTTTGGCGGTTCCCAATTTATATAGTGCTTCTATTTCGCGACTGTCTTCATTGCCAATCCAGTGCATGGAAACCGGTTGAGTGGCTAAACTGTCAAAACTGGTAAAAATAGGTCCACGATGTGTAAAGTAAAGTACTTTTTCAACAGGTTTGTCTTCTCCTTTTATATAAATTTTTTCTTTACGAACTTCCATATTTTTCCATTCACCATTAAATTTATATTGCGCTTGATTTTCCGGATTAATGGTTTCCAAATAAAAATCTGCTCCATCTAACATCACGTTGGTCATTCCCCAAGAAATATGCTCGTTATGTCCGGCAACAACAAACGGCTCACCGGGGAGAATCACTCCGGTTACATTTAGTCTCCCTTCTATATTTTGATGTATTTGAGACCAAATTCCGGGAATATTCAAACCCAAATGCATGTCATTGGAAAAAATAGGTTTGCCTGTTGTGCTTTTTTTTCCGGAAACTACCCAGTTATTGCTCCCCGTAAAAATATCAGGCATAATGTCAGACAATTTCTCCAAATCTGCAACCAGTGCCGTGTCAATTTGAACATCAGATTTATAATCCGCATAAACATAGGACTTTTGCAGATTAAAATCCGGCAAAAGCTGATTAATTTTTTCTTCACTTACTTTTCCTTTCAAAACTTGTAACATGGCCTCCATTCTATATCCCAATTCCAAGCTCCAAGCCATAAATCCTACCAGATTCAGAGAATTTTCCGGTTTCCATTTTTCCGGTTGATATCCTAAAACTTTAAATTCAAGGGGCAAATTATCTTTGTTGTCTTTAAGATACTGATTCACCCCCTCAGCAAAATAGTCTAAAGGTGTTCGTATTTCTTTTTCCAAAGTAGGTAAAAGTTTTTTTGAATTATCGGGAATACGCAATTTGCGCAACATCACATCCGTAGATAATAAATCCGCTCCAAATATTTCAGACAATCTTCCTTGTGTCACACGACGCAAAAAATCCATTTGCCACATACGATCTTGTGCAGTTATATAGCCGGTCACTTTATATAAATCCGCTTCATTTTTGGCATAAATATGCGGTATGCCATATCGATCTCTATAGACCGTTACCTTATCTATCAGTCCCTCAATTTTTACGTTTTCATTATAATCAGGCAAACCTGCTTTTTTCAGATTATCGATATAAAAATAGCCTCCAATCACTAGCAAGATTAGAAACAAAAGCATAATTTTAAAAAACTTTTTCATTGTATTTGTTTTTTTGATTTTTCTTCAAAGAAACATGGAACTTCCTTGAGATGACAAATATAAAAAAAAGACCGCCAAAAGGCGGTCTTTTAAAGAAATAAACTTTATCTATATTCTTATTTTATCAATAAGGGCGCTAAAATCAAGGCTACCACAGACATCAATTTAATCAAGATGTTCAATGATGGGCCTGATGTATCTTTAAAAGGGTCTCCTACAGTGTCTCCGGTAACAGCCGCCGCATGAACTTCTGAACCTTTTCCATATTTTACGCCTTTGATTTCAACACCGTCTTCAACCATTTTCTTGGCATTATCCCAGGCACCTCCGGCATTGGATTGAAAAATTGCCATCATCACACCTGTAACGGTAACACCGGCTAATAATCCGCCTAACATTTCAGCACCACCGCCAAATCCTACAAGAACAGGTGTTAAAACAGCTATTAATCCGGGTACTACCATTTCACGAATAGATGCTTTGGTTGAAATAGCTACACATTTTTCATATTCGGCTTTCCCGTCTGCTTTATCAAATATTGCTTTATCTTCTGCGTTCCATTTATCTTCTGCAATACCTTCATTCTTACGCATCACTTCCAAAGCATTTTTAAGTTCCGGAATATTATGAAACTGACGACGTACTTCGTCAATCATATCTTCTGCTGCACGTCCAACAGCATCCATTGCCATTGACGAGAATAAGAAAGGTAACATGCCTCCCAACAATAGTCCACCCATCACCATCGGGTCAGCAATATTGATTGCATCAATTTTGGCGGTCTGCATAAAGGCAGAGAATAAAGCTAAAGCTGTTAGTGCGGCAGAGCCAATTGCAAAGCCTTTTCCGATTGCAGCGGTTGTATTTCCTACTGCATCCAATTTATCCGTTCTTTCGCGAACTTCTTTAGGCAAATTTGACATTTCGGCAATCCCTCCGGCGTTATCGGCAATAGGACCATAAGCATCAACTGCCAGTTGAATTCCCAAATTAGATAGCATTCCGATAGCGGCAATCGCGATGCCATACAAACCGGCAAAGTGATGTGCGCCAATAATGGCAATTACTAAAAAGATAATTGGGAATAATGTAGATTGCATACCAACTGCCAAGCCTGCAATAATGTTTGTAGCAGGACCGGTAGATGATTGATTTACAATTTTCCAAACCGGTTTTTTACCTGTTCCAGTATAATACTCTGTAATCATTCCGATAGCCAAACCTGCGCCTAAACCGAACAAGATGGCCCAGAACACACCAATAGATGTAAAAGTGGCGGTGCCAACAACCCATTGTGCAGGTAAAAATTGATTAACGATAAAGTATGTAGCAATAATCATCAATACGGCAGCAATCATTTCACCTGTGTTTAAAGCTTTGTGTGGGCTTCCGCCGTCTTTAACTTTAACAAAGAATGAGCCAATGATAGAAGTAACAATTCCTGTTGCAGCCAGTATCAAAGGTAGCAACACGGCATTTAATTGGTTATCTCCGGTAAAACCATCTAATCCAATAAACAATGCACCTAACACCATGGAGCTAACGATAGAACCCACATAAGATTCAAAAAGGTCTGCACCCATACCGGCAACATCGCCTACGTTGTCACCAACATTATCGGCAATGGTAGCTGGGTTTAGCGGGTGATCTTCAGGGATACCTGCTTCAACTTTACCAACTAAATCAGCGCCTACATCAGCAGCTTTGGTATAAATCCCACCTCCAACACGGGCAAACAATGCAATTGAAGATGCACCAAATGAAAATCCGGTAATTACCGTGATGACCTTGTTAACATCCCAACCCATATTTGAGTAAATAATAAATAATGAGCTTAAACCTACAACACCTAAGCCTACAACTGCCATTCCCATTACACTACCTCCGGTAAAAGCAACTTCCAGTGCTTTTCCCAGACTGGTTCTTGCGGCATTAGTTGTTCTTACGTTGGCATTGGTTGCTACACGCATGCCTATGAAGCCTGCTAAAGCAGAACTCAAAGCGCCTATAATAAAAGATACCCCTACCAACCATGATGATGTTTCTGCATTTGCCGTTAGAGATAAAAGTGCAAATACAGCTATGACAAAAATTGCCAAAACTTTGTATTCTGCCATTAAGAAAGCCATGGCTCCTTTTCGGATGTGTTTGGCTATGCCTGCCATTCTTTCCGTTCCGACTTCTTGCTTGGATACCCAAACAGATCTCCAGTACGTGAACAATAAAGCGATAATTCCAATCGCTAGGACTACATAAATAATGTTTTGAGTCATTTTTTAATCGTTTTTTTAATTATTTTGCAAAAGTATAAATTTTCATTAAACCAGCGCACTAATTAGCCGATTATTTAGTGTTACAAAAGGTTTTGAACTTTTTTAAAGCCTAATTGATTAAACTTTTTTTACAAATTATGGTCTAATTAACTCAAAGCAAAATCAAAAATTGAAAGAAAAAATCGAAATACATCAATTTAGGAACTTATCCACACAGGAACAATTCAACATAATTGTAAAAACTTACAGCCAAGATTTATACTGGGTGATTCGTCCCATTGTTAAGACACATGAAAATGCCGATGATGTATTGCAAAACACTTTGATTAAAATTTACAGATATCTTCCGAAATTCCGGTTTGAAAGTAAATTATACTCTTGGATGTATCGTATTGCTGTCAATGAATCTTTGAGTTATTTAAAAAAATATATTCGTCACGACACGGAAAATATAAATGATCTTCTTGTGGAAAAATTGAAAAGTGATGATTTTTATTCGGGAGATGCCATGATGTTGGTCTTGGAAAAAGCGGTTTTGAGTTTACCTGAAAAGCAACAAGAAATATTCCGATTAAAATATTTCAGTAAAATGACTTTTTCTGAAATATCGGATTTGTTGGGAACCTCCATCGGTGGATTGAAAGCATCTTATCATATTGCCGTGAAAAAAATCAAAGAAAAAATCAGTAACTGATTAAACCATTTGTTTCGTATAAATGTCTAATTCTTGAAAGCCGTTACAATGAAAAAGAAGCATAATATAGAAAAATTTTTAGAAGATTTCAGATCGTCCTACTCTATTCCAAACAATTATTTTGAAGATTTGGAGACTGAGATTTTATCAAAATCAAACACATCTCAAAAATCTAAATCCGGAAAAGCAATCTCATTTAAATCAAATTTCACAAAAATTATAATTGCTGCCAGTGTATTGCTTATGGTTTTTATCGGTATTCAAAAATTCTCACCGGTAAAAAATAATGAAAGCTTTAAAACAGATAGTTTGGTCGTATCAAGAGAAAGCAACTTGCAAACCGGAGATGAATTGTTTGATGATATTTCTGACGATGAAATCATCGAATACTTGGCTGAAAACGCCTACTCGGAAGATATATATTAATTTTTAAAACTAAACAGAATGAAAAAAACAAGTTTAATAATGATTGTTGCTTTTTTTATCGGGAATTGGGCATCCGCTCAAGAACCCGGATGGAAAATGAATCCTGAAAAAAGAAAAGAAAGACAAGAAAAAATGATTGCTAAAAAGTTTCAATATGCTAAAAAAACCTTAGAACTCACAGAGCCTGAGGCAAAGCAGTTCAAATCGGTCTATTCAAAGTATGAACACGAAAAAATCGCACTTCGAGAAGCAATGAGAAAAGAAATTTTTGCAATGAGAAAGGACGGTAAAATTCAAGAAATGAATGATAAAGAGCTTCGTGGTTTCATCGATAAGAAACTGGAAATAGACAAAAAAAATTATGAATTGGATCGGGACTATACAATAAAGCTAACCAAAATTCTTCCGCCTAAAAAAGTGGTTCAATTTTTCAGGCTTGACAAACAATTTAACCGAAGACTTCTCAGACGGTTAGGAGAACGCAGGGGAAAATTGGAAAAAAGAAGAGGTAAAATGGAGAGAAGAAAAAAGTTAATGGAAAAAAGAAAAAAAATGATGCAAGAAAAGTGGTCTGACTAAAATTTGTTTGTAATTCAAAAGGAAGTGTTTTGTTACACTTCCTTTTTTGACACAACGGGCAGAGAAATAATTATTCGAGTTCCGGTGGGAGATTCTTTTTCATCATATAAATCTTCAAATTTTAGTTTATATCTTTCTTCCAAATATTTTGTGTATGTTGCCAATCTTTCCTCGGTTAATTTTATGCCTAAAGATTCACGATTTAACAATTTTGATGCTCTGATTTCCATGGCTTTCTCTCTTCCTATTCCATTGTCTTCTATTATAATGTTCGCAAAAGATTTATCTTTTTTTATTCTCACAAAAATTTTCTTTTTTCCCCTTTTCAATGCCAAACCGTGCCAGATGGAATTTTCTATAAAAGGTTGTAGAATAAGCGGTGGAATTTTTATTTGAGCTAAATCAACTCTACCGTCAACTTGTACATCAAACAATATTTCATTATTAAATCTGATATTTTCAACCTCAACATAGAGTTTTATTATTTCTATTTCGTCTTTTAGACTAATTTCTTGAAGTTGTGAATTGTCTAATATCAATCGAATCAAATTGGCAAATTTGGAAAGATAGGTTACGGCATCTTTTTTATTATTTTTGATAATAAAGTTCTTGATTGAATTCAGCGTATTAAACAAAAAATGCGGATTCATTTGCGCTTGAATTGCCTGCATTCTAAGCTGAATCAGTTGTTTTGAATGCTCCAATTTCAGCTTATTTCTTTTTTGTTCTTCGTTTTCTTTGGTCAATTCAATGATATGTCTGGATTTTTTTTCCACCTTATCATCCAACTCTTGTTGGATTTTATTTTTGAGTTTCAAGTTTTCTTCATGTTGTTTGATAATCATTTTTTGAGCTTTGTATCTGTCTTCTAAAATCTTTTTTTGTTTGGCACCTAAACCCAAGGCAAAAAATATCATCTCAAACATAATCGCTGCATAAAAAAGAACACGAAAAGGGTGTCCGGTATAAGTGAGATAATGAGAGTATAAAGTAACAATCATATACACTCCGGCTCCAATCAATAAATAATATTTCACAGGAGATGTAGTATTCCAAATAATAAAAAGGATAAACAGAGAAAAGATGAACAAGATGGGAAGGAAAAGAAAATTATATCCGTAGTCTGTAATTGTTGAATTACCGGTTATAACTGAAATCACAACAAGAATAGTTAAAGCACTCAAGGATATTTGAACAAATATTCTGATATATTTATCCCATTTCGGAAAATACTTTTTCAAATCGACAAAACTTATCGCAAACAAAAGATAAATCGTTGAATATAACCATTTTATAGGGTCATATAGAAATTCTAAATATGGTATAATTGGCTTTGAAACATCTGTTAAAAAGAAATTATGAGCTCTATGATAAGTATAAATCAGCACCAAAAAGGCATATAGTGAATAATATAAATAAGCCTTATCTCTATGTTGAAAAAAAAGCAAAAAATGATATAACCCGAAGATAAATAAAAACCCTGAGACAAAAATAACAATCCCGTTATCCTGCGGATGGGATAGTATTTCGAAAAGAGAATATTCGCTTTCCATTTTGTGTTATAAAATTTTCAATATTTTAAGAACTTTGTTCTTGTGTGTTCGAGAAACCGGTATAACTTGCTCGTTAGAAAGCACCAGTTCTCCATTTCCTGTTCTTATGAATTCAACTATTTTTTTATAGTTCACAATGTATGATTTATGAACTCTGATAAAAATGTCCGGAGGAAGTATTTTTTCAAGATTTTTAATACTTTTAGATACAAAATGGTCGTTCCCGTCTTCCAAATAAACATGCGTATAAGCTCCGTCTGATTTACAATAAGTGATTTCTTCTGCATTAACCATAATTACTTTATTGCTTAGCAACAATGGTATTCTTTGCGCTTCTGATTTGTGATCATCAAGCAATTTAGACAAAATGGTTTCTATATTTTTATTTTGAACATTATCTTTTCTTCTGGCTTTCACTTTTTCAACGGCAGAGACCAGCTCGTCAGGATCTACCGGTTTGAGCAAATAGTCAATGGCATTCGCTTTAAAAGCTTTGATTGCATACTGGTTATAAGCCGTGATGATAATCAAATCAAAATTCTTATAGTCTAACAATTGTAAAAGCTGAAATCCGTCTAATTCCGGCATTTCAATATCCAAAAAAACCAATTCCGGTTTAAGATAATTAATACCACTTATCGCATCTTTTGGATTTGTGAATGTTTCAACAACTTTTATTTCCTTGCAGAAATTATCAATTTCCCAACGAAGACTTTCTATTGCGAGTCTTTCGTCGTCTATTATTACGGTATTAATCATGGTATCATTTTTTAGGGACATAAATATATGTATTTTTATATTAAATATCTATATTTCTTCATCAAGTGTGTGATTTAGTTTATTAACGGAGTCATAACATGTTTTAAAGGATTCTTTTAGACCAAAAATTCTTTTTTGCCACTTATTTGTTTTATCTGTCGTTTATGCATCTAAATCCGATGTTTATAATCAAGCCGATGAATTAGTCTTCTTTTTTTTAATCTACAAGAAATTATCAAATATTCTAAAAACACAAAATCACCCCAACGGGTGATAAAAAATCACACTACTAAATGAGTATTAAATATCGTGTTAAAAATATCTTTGTTCCAAAATTTGTTTAAAAAATAACTATCATGAAAATTCTTAAACTTTTAATTATCGGACTGTTTCTGTTCGGCTTCTCTCAAAACACAGAAGCACAACTTTGGAAACGCTTAAAAAAACACGCCGAAGAAAAGGTAAAACGTGAAGCTGAACGTCGTGCCGAACGTCGCATTGATAAAGGTATTGATAAAGCCTATGACGAAACAGAAAACGAAATTGACGGAAAAAACAAAAAATCAGAGAAGAAAAAAGGTAAAAAATCCGAATTCAACGAAAGAGACAGCGAACAAATGAATGTTCCGGATAACAAAAAATCTAAAAAGAAAAAATTACACCAACCCAAAGTTGTTTGGAGTAAATATGATTTTGTTCCGGGCGATACCGTAATCTTCGAAGATGTTCCAAGCGCAGAAGAAGAAAACGGCGAATTTCCCAGTCATTGGGATTTGTATAAAGGCGGTGCCGAAATTGCTGAAGTTGACGGCGAACCGGTAATTACTTTCATCACCGATACCGGAAATATGTATAGCAAAGGTATTGTGCCGTATCTAAAAGACCCCGAACAAGATTATCTGCCGGAAATATTTACCATTGAACTTGACGCTTATTTTATTCCGAATAAATATAATGATAGATATTATATTACTTTTTATGACCGAAAAAATCAAAAATACTTTAAAGATGCACAAGCAACCATATACGTAAATAGTGTAAGTTTTGCCAATAGTGAGGGAAAACTGGACGGAAAATCAAGAAGTAACCGTGATAATGAAGGAGGGTGGCGTCATGTATCAATTGCATTTACTAAAGGTAAATTCAAAATTTATCTGGAAGATCAACGTTTGATCAATATTCCTCACTTCAAAGGCAATCCAACCGGAATCACCCTAACCTGCAATGCTAAAACAAATTATATTAAAAATTTTCGCATTGCCAAAGGCGGTGTAAAATATTATAAACGGGTGTTGTCTGACGGAAAAATTATCGTAAACGGAATCAAATTTGACATAAACAAAGCCACGCTTAAGCCGGAGAGTATGGGACCGATTAACCGTATTTATAAGTTGATGCAAAAACAACCCGATTTAAAATTCAGTATAGAAGGTCATACCGACAGCGACGGGAATAATGCCTTGAATCTAAAATTGTCTAAAGCAAGAGCCAAAACCGTGATGAACAAACTCATCAGTATGGGTATTGACAAATCACGCTTAAAATATACCGGTTATGGTGAATCTAAACCGATAGACAACAATAGTACTCCGGAAGGAAAAGCAAATAATAGAAGAGTTGAGTTTGTTAAGTTTTAAATAAATGGATTTCATCTACCATATTAACATAATAGATATAATCATCATGCCATTTTATCTGCACAGGATATGAATGGCACGATGATTAAAAAATGAAAAAAATGAAAAAAATATTTATTGTATTTCTTTTATTGACTTCTGTGCTTCAAGCTCAACAAAGCATCAACGGAACTTGGTTGCTCATCAAAATTGAACAAAACGAAAAAACCGAAGCGCCTTATTTGATTAGCAAGTTCAAAGATAACGGCAAAATGCTTTTTGGCGAAGATGAAATTGCCGATTGGAAACTTAAAAAAAATCTAATCGTTTTTAAATCAAAATTAAGTCCGAATTTTTCCGGCACGGCAAGTATTTTAAAAATAAATCAAAAAGAATTGATATATCAAAAAGACAATGCAAAATTTCATTATATCCGTTATAATCAAAAGCTGATTGATGAATTGCCTGAATATAAACGGTTATTAGGTGTTTGGCAGATGACCGGCACACAAATCACGATATTGAGTTTTAGTCAAAATCACCGGTTTACCGAGCTGGTACAACAGTCAGATGCTTCAATAACCACGCAAGGGCAATGGCTTTACTTGCCCCAAAACAACAGTATAGTCATACAAGCCGACGCTGAAGTTTTACGCGGAAAAAGCAAAATCATCCAAATCAATAAAGATTTATTGGAATTGAAATACAAAGGCATAAACTATACATTAGACAGAAAACCATATATTGAAAAACCCGAAGAGCCATTGACTTTTACCTACGAAGAAATTGAAAACAACGAAGGTGATTCACATGATTTTCCTTGGAGTGAAGAGGCTCTTTTCGGTTATTTGAAAAATCAAAAACAAATTCATTACATCAGGAAAATATTTAACAAAGACGTGCATGCATGCCTTATAGATAACATCATTTCCAAAGTAAAAGTAGATGATGATAAACAAAAAATCATATTTATCGATTATTTGGCAAAAGATGAAGAAGAGGTCAAACTAAACGAACAGCGGAAAGCTTTTTTAGAAAATACTTACAATAGATTTTTTCCGCAAAAAGATATCGCTCCGTTCCGGATAGTGAATAATTTTGAAAAAATACATATAGAAGATAAAGATTATTACTGCACCGCAGTAGAAGGCTTTGACGGTGATACCAAAATCAAATATTGGATGATCAATGATATGCCCGGTACATTTGCCAAAATCATCATCCAAAACGACGATGAACAATCATATATAAAATATGAATTACAAAACCTTTAAATATGAGAAAAATAATAAGCATTGTCATCATTTTGTTGAAAATCAGCTTGTTAAACGCACAAAATAATGACAAGCAGCTCAACTATGAGCAATCTATACAAGCAGCTAAAACCCTGATGGAATTTGACAAACAATTTGACAATGGTGCTCCCGAGTCGCTTAAAAAAGCCAAATTCAATGAGTTTGTCAATCAGTTAAACCCTGAAATGTCAAAAGAAGATCGTGACAAAGCCTATACGATAGTAAATTGGTATATCAAAGCTTCTAAAGGACAAAAAGTGGATATTCATATAAGCGAAGAACAACAAACCCAATTGGAACAAATGCTTAACCAAACCAAACCGCAAAAAGAAACCGGCATACAAGCTATGTACGGAAAGTTGGCAGAAGTAGAAAATATATCATACACCGAATATAAAAATTACATAACACAAAACGGAGAAGTGCCTCTACTGGAATCCGATATTCAAAAAGCATACAATCAAATGCACCAAAATGATGGCAAAAAAGTACAAGTTACCACCGAAAACACTTCGAAAATGACACCTAACAAAGCAATTGAAATAGTTCAATATCCAAAAAATCACACTTATTCGGAGTTCAAAAAAGCTTTGAAATTGCTCAAACCTGAAATAACGGATGAAAAAATAAAAGAAATTTGGAACAAATTACATTAATCACCAAGTTGTTGTATCACCCGAATGATACGATGACTATCATAAATATTATCAGACTAAATATCATGAAAACAAAAAACAATTTATTCAAGCTTGCATTAAGCATTTTATTTATAGGAATTTTATTTGCTTCTTGTAAAAAAGATGACAGCAATGAAGATGCCTCTAATGAAAACGGTATCTATTTAAAATCTATTAACCAAGGTAATACTCAAGTGGTTGGTTTTGCTTATGATGCTAACAACAAACTAACCGAGCAAACTCGTAATTTTGGCGGAAATCAAGTGCTTATTACCTATACTTATGCCAACGGAAAAATAACCGGCGAAATCGCCAAACAAAATAATTCTACGATATGGCAGTACATCTACGGTTATAATAACAATGGCAATTTAACACGTTGTGATATTGGAGGGGCAACCAATACCTATTGGACTTTTCATTATACCAACGGAAAAATAGATAAGGCCATTGAAGTGATAAGCGGAGAAGATGCCAAAAAGCAAACTTTTACATACAACGGTGATAACATTATAGAAGCTAAGGAATTTAGCCGTTTTGGAAACACTTGGGAGTTGCAAAAAAGATATACTTTTGAGTGTGACACAAAAAATAATCCTTATAAATTATTCAAAATACCGTACAACGAAAATTTAAATGAGCTTGCGTTACTATTAAACGAAAACAATATCACTGTTGAAAAAAAATATGACGGTTCAGGCGTTTTACTTGAAACAATTCAATATAACTATATCTATAATGCAAAGAATTACCCTAAAACCGTCCAAATGGGGTCGGATTCATTTTCTTATTTATATAAAAATTAAAAATTATGAAAGCAAAAAACAATCTAATCAAATTAACATTAAGCGTATTATTAATCGGTTTTTTATTTACTTCTTGTAAAAAAAATGATAGTGACGACAACGATCAAATAGCCGGGTCTAAACATTTGAATCCCCCTGCTTGGATTCAAGGCACTTGGATTGATTTAACGCAACCGAATATGCGAACAGGCTATCAATTTACTGTTGACGATATGAAAACAATCATTGGCAGTAACACGGTTTCTGTAAAAGCTTCACTAAAAAGTACAGACAACATCAGTGAAAACACTACTGCTACTTCATATCGGTTCACCATTACCCATACGGCAACCAATAATTCAACCGAAACATGGGAGTTTAACAAAATTGATGCCACTCATATTCAAACGATTCATGGCTCTGTTACAGCAACACTCACCAAAGAATAGTTTTGTTTTTTGACAAATTTGATGTAACGAGAAAAAAGAAAAACCGGACTCAAATATATAAAAACCTAATAAAATAATAGAATTCAGCTCTAATTATTTAAATTTTTTATATATTTGACCCGTCAGTTGGGAATAAGCCGAAAAGCCAACTCAAAAATTCCGGAGTAAGCATAAAATTAAAATTAACTAAAATTACTTATTATGAAAAAATTATTAATTGTTTTTGCAATTCTTTTATTTGGATTGAACAGCACGAAAGCGCAAGATGTCAAAGGAATTATCAAGGTCAATCCGATTGGCTTTGCTTTTGGTATTTTTAATGCCACTTATGAAATGCCTTTAAGTGAAAAAAATTCACTTACTATTGGCGCAAGTTTTTTCAACTGGAGCAATCTTGGCATTTCAGGTATTGGAGCTGATGCCGGCTACAGATTTTATTTTTCAAAAACTAATTCCGCACCGGAAGGCTTATTTGTAGGACCGGAATTAAGCGTTGGTTCTTATTCTTATGACTTTAAGAAATATAATACAGAAGGAAACCTTTCTACTGAAAAACAAAGCACATTTGCATTTGGTGGCGGACTTAAAGGAGGATACCAATGGGTTTGGGATTCCGGTATAGCTTTAGACCTATATGTAGGATACGGATACAGAGCTGCTAAGTTTAATGATTACAACTACAGTGGTGGATATCCTATCCTTGGACTAGCCATTGGATATGCTTTCTAATAAAAATTTTATAGATAATTAAAAAAGGGCTGTTTTTACAGCCCTTTTTTAATTTATTTCTGATATTTCATCGGCAGATAGACAAGCTTTTTTGTC
>CAZAXU010000006.1:0-56131 GCA_964489245.1 uncultured Flavobacteriaceae bacterium | reverse complement strand
GAAAATATTGTTAGTAAATCAAAACGAGGAAAATTATTTTTTGTCTCGGATTTTTTACAATATGGCAATTATGATACGGCTAGAAAAACACTTCAAAGACTAGTAACAAAAGGCATATTAATACGAATTGCAAAAGGAATTTATTACTATCCTAAAATTGATAAAATATTAGGAATTCTTTATCCGACAGCAGAAGAAATTGCAAAATCTATTGCAAAAAGAGATAAAGCAAAAATAATTCCGAGCGGTGCTTATGCACGGCATTTACTAGGATTATCAACACAAATACCCATGAATGTTGTCTATTTAACCGATGGTTCCGCTCGAAAAATTAAAATTGATAATCAAACTATTGTTTTCAAAAAAACAAGTCCTAAGAATTTACATTTCGAGAGCAAGTTAAGCAGTTTAATTATCCAGTCGCTGAAATCATTAAATCAAAACAATATAAATAAAAGCATAAAACAGAAACTTTTAATAATAATAAAACAATCAGGAGAAACAGAAAAAATAAAAAAAGATATAAAAAATGCCCCCATATGGATACAGAAAATAATGTTAGAAATTTTATCAAAAATAACAGATGAGTTGGCTTAAATTACCCATACAAAAACAGCAAGAACTCTTCCGTCACTTGAGTGTTAAAACCGGAATTCAAGCACAAGCAATTGAAAAAGATGCTTGGGTAACACTTGTGTTACGACTTATTTTCAATTCAGAAATTTCTAAACATTTGATATTTAAAGGCGGCACATCATTGAGCAAAGCATACAAATTAATTCAACGTTTTTCAGAAGATATAGACCTTGCTGTAAACCGTGAATATCTTGGATTTAAAGGAGATTTAACCAAAGGACAAATCAGAAAATTAAGAAGAAAATCGCATGATTTCGTTGCTACTGTAATGGTTGACATATTGCAAAGAGAATTCGAAAAATATAATATTGATAATCAACTGTTTAACATTGATGTAAAAAATACAAACATATCAGACCAAGACCCCGAAATTATAGAGATTGAATATAAATCGGTTTTCAGTGAATTGCCATATATTAAACAAAAAGTATTGATTGAGATTGGGGCTCGTTCATTATTAGAACCCGCAGAAAATAGAGAAATACAATCAATAATTTCAGCATATTATCCAAGCAGTTCCTTTGACGATAATGCATTTATTGTAAAAACGATATCTCCTGAAAAAACTTTTTTAGAAAAATTAATTTTGCTACACGAAGAATTTACCAAACCTGATGATAAAATCCGTTATCATAGAATGTCGAGGCACTTATACGATATTGGCGAAATTTTATCAACAGAATACGGAGTGAAAGCTTTAAAAAACAACAAATTATTTAATGAGATAATTACGCATAGAAAAATATTCACCTCCATTAAAACGGTTAATTATTCGGAATTAAGAATTGACAAATTGCGTATGATACCCCCAAGGGATTTTCTGAAAAAATATGAGAATGATTATAAAGAAATGCAAGAAAACATGATATACGGAAAAAGTTTATCATTTAATAATTTAATTGAAAGACTATTAGACAATATCTACGATGCCACACGTCCAGAAGATTAAGGAGCTTCGCGTGGTAATCATTAAAAAATTAAGAATAGTTAAAAAAAATAGAAAAAAGTATAAATAATGAATAGCCAAAGACCAACAGCCAATAGCTAACAGCATACCGGTTCATCAATAAACAAAAAAAATGAAAAAACAATTAAGCATCATATTAATAGTGTCTATAACAAGCCTGTTTGCCCAAAACATTGATATCGCCACGCTGAGCAAAGGGCAGGCATTTAAACTAAGCGGAGGCGTATCGTCTAATTTTATATACTTTGATACCAATCGCCCCGACAATGCTTTGCTGCCGTTTACTTATTTTTTTCAGGGCAACCTGAACTTTGGTTTTTATCAATTCAACATGCCTGTCAGCTATAGTTATTCCAATCAAGGCGATAATTTCACATATCGTATTCCTTTCAATTTTAATCGATTAAGTTTGCATCCGAAATATCGTTGGATAACTGCACATATTGGAGATGTCAGCATGAATTTTTCGCCTTATACGCTTAACGGACATCAATTCACCGGCGGCGGATTGGAATTGAATCTCAGTGGCGGCATCAAATTTGGCGTTATGGCAGGCAGACTGCTTAAAGCCACTGAAGACGACAACAATATTCACAGCATTCCTGCTTTTAACAGAATGGGATACGGCTCCAAAATCGGATATGAAAAAGATGGATATCAAATTGCCATAACCGGTTTTTATGCTAAAGACAATATCAGTTCTCTGCGTGTTATCCCCGAGGAAAAAAATGTACTACCTAAAGAAAACTTAGCCCTGAGCATAGAAGGAAAAATAAAAATATTAAAAGACTTGCAACTCAAAGTAGAATATGCATCATCTGCCGTCACACAAGATTTACGTGCATCTGCAAACCCTACAAACAAACAAGGACTCAGCGGACTACTTTTCGATGCCAAAAATTCTACGGAATATTATACCGCATTCAAATCCGGTATCAACTATAAAATAGAAAAAACCATGGTCAGCCTTGCTTATGAACGCATAGATCCGGGATATCAAACTTTAGGAGCTTACTATTTTAACAACGACTTGGAAAATATTACACTAAATGCTTCAAAACCTATGTTTAACAATAAACTGAATCTAACCTTCAATATAGGATATCAAAAAGACAATCTGAATTTCAGCAAGTTATTGTCTACAAACCGAATGGTAGGCGCCATAAACCTAAGACTCCAAGCCTCTGAAAAACTGACCATCACCGGAAACTACTCCAATTTCTCAACCTACACCAATAAAATACTCAACAAACTGAACAACATAAACAACATCAATACCACACCCGATGAGATAAGAAAATTGGACTACAAGCAGTTGTCACAAAATGCCAATTTCAATGCCAATTTGATTTTATCTCAAAACAAGAAAAAAAATCAAAGTATCAATATCAATTATTCTTTGGCTTCCACCATCAACGAACAGGGCGGCATTATTGCTCCGGAACAAGAAAACAATTTCCACAATTTGATTTCGTCTTACAACATAGGATTCCCCGAAAAAAAATTAAATATCACCGGATCGTTCAACTATATCTATAACGATATGGGAATTTCAGACGGATCAGGTTGGGGAGGTGTCATAAGCCTTGGAAAAAGATTTTTTGACAACAAGTTGAACACATCGGTGGCAACCGGCTACAATAACAATAACACTAACGGCACCAACACAAATATCATCAACCTGAGAATGAGACTTGCGCTCATAATGAACAAACATCAATTCAATCTGAACGCTATAAATTTAATCAAAAACACCGAAAATCAAGCAAATATCAATGAACTTCGAATCAATTTCGGATATACCTATTCTTTTGATGTTTTGAACAATAAGAAAAATGCCGAATCCAAAAGAAAAAACATCAAAAAACCGAAACAAAATAAAATTCCGACAGAAAAAACAAAAAGTCTTTCCATTGAAAAAAAATATCAAAACCATGTCTTGGAAAGCATTAAAACACTTTATGACGAAACCCTGCAAGCAGACGAAAAAATCAAAACGGGCTATCTCAATATCTTGGCAAAGATTAATTCATCTGCAAAAAAGAATCCGGAGGATATTGCCGAATTAAAGAGAAAAGAAACCATCTACAACAAACATAAATGGATTATGAAGCGACTGGAACAAGTAACTTTTGACGAACTCAGAAAAAGTAAAAACTTTTTTGCGGACTTTAAAAAAATACACCTGAAAAAAATAAAGAAAATGCTCAAAGAACATAAACCTGACAAGGAAATCACCGCCTATCTAAGACTGGAACTCGTCAAGTTTTTAGATGCTTCTTATGAGATGAAAAAAAACTGACGGAAGATAAGAAAATAAAAAACTATTCAATCAACATCTCCAAAACATTTTTTCAATGCATAATCCCTAATTTTTTTCTTATTATCAAAATCACAGATCAAGACAAATTATATTGATTTTTAGACAAAAAAAACGTTAAAATAGAGTTCTCGTTCAGGATGTCATTTGCACGGAATAATATTTTTATTATCTTTAGTGGATTTTAATAACTAATTTACTAACTAAAAACGCAATTATGAATAAGATTAAAGCACTACTGATTTTATTCTTGAGTCTTACACAAATTACTTTTGCACAAGACAAAGGAATAAACGGTAAGGTCACCGACGAAACAGGTGAACCCTTGCCAGGCGTAAATATTATTGTCAAAGGACAAAAATCCGGAACGGCAACAGATTTTGATGGCAATTACAACATCAAAGCCAATACGGGAGATGTGCTGGTTTTCTCTTATGTCGGTTATAAAACCGTGGAGAGAAAAGTAGGCTCATCAAACACTATCAATGTAAAAATGACGGAATCATCACAACGGCTTAACCAAGTTGTGGTAACCGCATTGGGGATTAAAAAAGAAGAAAAATCTTTAGGATATGCTTCGCAACAAGTCAAATTTGATGAGCTGAAACAAACCAATGAAAATGCTTTATCAAATTTGCAAGGACAAGTTTCAGGTGTACAAATTACACAATCATCCGGAGCTGTCGGTGGCGGTATTGATATTTTAATCAGGGGAGTAAAGTCTTTGGATGCAAGCATCAACAATCAACCTTTAATTATCGTTGACGGACTGCGTATAAGTAATGATATTTCCGCTGCTAATATTCTTCCCAGCGCAGGAACCAATGCACCGAGTAGTTCTGAACAGTTTTCATTTGCCAATCGTGGAATCGACTTAAATCCCGATGATATTGAAACGGTGACAGTTCTTAAAGGAGCTGCTGCTGCTGCATTATATGGTGTCGATGCAGCAAACGGCGCAATCATCGTTACCACAAAAAAAGGAAAAAAAGGAAAACCTCAATTTTCCATATCATCTAAATTCTCTATGAATAATGTCAACAAATATGTTAAACTACAAGACAAATATAGAGAAGGCTGGGGAGGAGTAGCAAATATTACTGCAGACCCTAACAACCCAAATATAGATCCTGTTCAACACAGAGGATATGGACCGGAAAAAGAATATTGGTTACTCAATGGAGCAACTAAAACTTTTGCTTTTTATACTTGGGGACCAAAATATGAGGATGACAATGATCCTACGATGAAATTCCATAATATTTATAGAGATTTTTTCAAAACAGGTATGGGGAATAATCTCAATTTTAGCGTAAGAGGCGGACAAGAAAAATACAATTACTATTTATCTGTAGGAAGAAACACCAACTCGGGAATCGTTCCAAATACAGATTTTAATAAAACTAACTTTCGAATCAAAGCCAATTATAAATTGACCGAAAATTTTGACATTCAAGTTGGGGCTGCCTATACAAATTCAAAAGGACAATTGCCAAACAACGGAGATAAATCTATCATGAGTTCCATGTCGTATTGGTCTCCGTCTGTAGATGTCAATGACTATCTTTTACCGAATGGCAAACAGAAAAATTACACCCCATACTGGATTGATAACCCAAGATATTTTGCTGAAACAAGTAATTTAAAAACCGATGTAGACAGAATTATAAGTTCCATCGGTATAAATTGGGGAATTGCTGATAATCTGAATTTGAGTTACAGAGTTTCTATTGACAATTTCGTTGACACACGTAATAGATTTGTCCCATCCGACTTGGACGTAGGAACTCAAGTACAAGGATTTATCATTGACCAGAGTTTAAGATCAAATGCAATTAATTCTCTATTATTATTAAAATATGACTTCAATCTAAATGAAGATGCAAAATTCACTCTTATTGGTGGAAATGAAATAACCACTAAAAAGAAAAGTTTTGAAAGCATCAGGGGAGAAAAATTAATTATTCCCGGATATAATAATATTTCAAATACAACCAATCTTTTCCCCTACAGCAGAAGTATAGGTAAAAATCGAGCTGGAGTTTTTAGCGAAATTGATTTTTCATATAAAGATCGATTTTTTATTAATGCAACAGCCCGTAATGACTGGTCTTCAGCACTTCCTGAAAAGAATCGCTCATTCTTCTATCCATCTGTTAATGTTTCTTATTTGTTTAATAATCTAATTGATCCCGATGGAGAATTTTTCTCTTTTGGAAAAGTAAGAGTATCGTGGGCTAATGTAGGAAAGGATGCACCAGAAGGAAAATTAGGAAGAAGATATTATTTAAATGACTATTTTGGTACTGGAGGAATCGTTCTGGAAAGTAATGAAGGAGATCTGAATATGAAACCTGAAAATCAAACAACAACCGAATTCGGTGCTGATCTAAGATTTTTTGGCAATAGACTCAGAATTGATTACACCTACTATGACAACTTAAACACGAATCTAATCGCTAAAACTCAACTCCCTGCCTCTACGGGTGTTGGCTATCTTTGGACAAATGTAGGTTCTTTGAGGAATGTTGGTCACGAACTTCTTTTAAGTGCAAAAATTATCAAAACCAATAACCTAAATTGGTCAACTACACTAAATTGGTCAACCAATAAAGGTACTGTTGAAAATATCTCTGATAAAATAGAACATATTATCTACGCAAATAGCGGCTGGCCGGGCGTTACATCTATGGTAAAAAAAGGAGATGCTCCGGGAACACTATATGGCTATAAGTGGAAATATAATGAAAATGGAGATCGTATTATCGGAGCGAATGGCTTCCCTATTATTGATACCAGTGAAAAAGTTGTCGTAGGAAATGCATTCCCTGACTGGGTGGCTTCCCTACAAAATAGTGTTGGATATAAAGGGCTTAATTTGAGCTTTTTACTTGAGTACAAAAAAGGAGGTGAAGTTTATGATGCCGGACAAAGAAATGCCATTAGAGACGGGAACTTAAAAATTACCGAGTTCCGTTATGAAAATACTATACTTGAAGGTGTTCAAGATGATGGAAATGGCGGATGGAAGCCTAACACAAAAGAGGTATATATTGATGAAGGATACTATAGAAGTTCTTCCAAATATAATCGTGCGTCTGAAATTCTAGTACAAGACGCATCTTGGGTGAAACTAAGAAACATCTCTTTATCATACAAGCTTCCAAAAAAACTATTAAGTAAATCTTTCTTAAACAACATTGAATTGAATGTTTCCGGAAATAACTTTTTGCTTTGGACCCCTTTCCGTGGATTTGATCCTGAGGGAAGTCAGTTTTCTGCCGGATCAAATTCTTATGGTTTTACAGGACTAAATATTCCTTTAACTCAAAGCTATAGCTTTGGTGTGAAAGTAGGATTCTAATAACTTTTAAAAAATTATTAAAATGAAAAAAATAAAAATAATCATATTTGCGCTCATTCTAATTTCTGCAACGAGTTGTAGTGATTTCTTTGACGTAAATGAACCATCCAACCTTGTTAACGATGAAGTTGCTAGTTTGAAACTCATTTTACCTACGGCAGAATATAATGTGGCTACACTGCAATTTAGCGAAGCTTATTCTGTTGGACAATTACAACAACATATAGCATCCTATTTCACACAAGGAATAGACCAACATTACCAATCTTCTGTGGCCGGCGCATGGAACAAATATTACAAAAAAATACTTGTACATCTCTTGGAAATGGAAAAAATGGCAAACGAAAAAAATGCTAAACATTATCTTGGAATTGTCCAAATTCTGAAAGCTCTCAGCTTAGGAATGACAACTGATATTTATGGCGACATGCCATATACTGAGGCCGCTCAGGGAAGTGCTGTTACAGAACCTGCTGTAGACAGCCAAGCAAGCTTATATAGCACTATACAAACACTGTTGGATAATGGTATTTCAAATATATCTGCCACTGATAATTCCGGGCTTGAAAATATCGAAAACGATATGATTTACAGTGGAGATCTTGACAAATGGAAAAGGCTGGCATATACCCTAAAAGCGCGCTATGCTATGCACTTAACCAAAAAAAGCAGTGCTGTTGCTCAAGATGCCTTGACATACTTACAACAAGGATTTATATCAAACGACGATGATTTTCAAATGTTTTTTGATGACAAAATGATGAACCCCTGGTATACTACCGTCGTACTATCTGCAAATACAGGAAACCTAAGTGTTCTGTTTTCTGAACAAATAGTGAACTACATGAATTCCAGTATTTATCCAACTATAAATGTCGACCCTCGTCTTATGGATTACGTGGATAATGGAGGCGCTTCTGATTACAAAGGAGCTATGAATGGTGGAGAAGGTAATGATGTAAATGGTGACCCCGCAAATACAAAATTCAATGGAAACAGCTACTATTTTAAAGCAACATCTCCATTGGTTTTAGTCACTTATTCAGAAGCATTGTATCTAAAAGCGGAAGCCGAATTCTTGGTAAACGGAGGAAATACCACCTCAGTGGGATCATCCCAAGCTGCTTATGATGCTTATAAGGCCGGAATAAACGCCAATATGAATAAAATAGGTATCGATCCCGCATTAAGAGATGCTTATCTCGCAGATCCCGCAATTGATGTAACCCCTGCAAATCTTAAGCTAGAACATATTATGAAGGAGAAGTATATTGGTTTATTGTTAAGCCCTGAAATTTATACAGACATGCGTAGATATGATTTCTCTACTGATGTATATCGAGGATTGGCATATCCACTAGATAGAGATCCTGATATGAACGGGCATGGATGGCCACGTAGAGCCCTTTATCCTTCCTCTGAAGTTGACGGAAATGCTAACATAACCCAAATTAATTTCTGGGATAAAATTTGGTGGGATAACTAGTCTATGTTTTTAAAATAAGTAAAACAACCTCCAAAATGGAGGTTGTTTTTTTATGCAAAAGAAAACATAAAAAAAATGTTAAAATCATATTTTGTTTAAAACTATAATGTGCTATGATTTATATTTGTTTCAAAATTTAATCAGATGAAAAGAATTATACTCAACATTATTGCATTAGGCTTTATTTTTTCTTTGAATTCATGTGCAGATAATCATGAAATGCTTCAAAAAAGAAAAAAACATGAAGAATTCCTAAAAAATTCACCTTTCTCAAAAACTCAAACTTTGAGTGAAAACCAACGTAGAAAACTAGGTATCCCCCCCGATAGATTTCTGGAAAGACAATGGGAGTTGACCATGAATCCGGAATTGGGAAGACCTACCACGGAAAAACTTTTTAAAATTCAAGAAAAATTAATTGCTGAAAGAAAAACGAGCAGAAGTGTTCCCGGAACACTTGGAAACGATTGGGTGGAAAGAGGACCAAACAACGTAGGCGGTCGTACAAAAGCTGTCTTGTTTGACCCCAATGATGCCACACATAAAACGGTTTTTGCCGGAGGAATCAGCGGAGGTTTATGGAAAAACACAGACATCACCAATCCTAACTCTGCTTGGACATTGGTTGATATTCCTGAAAATTTGGCTGTCAGTTCAATTACTGTTGACCCTAATAATTCTCAAATCTTCTACGTAGGAACCGGAGAAAGTTATACCGGTGGACGAGTCAATGGAAACGGAATATGGAAATCCTCCGATGGAGGAAATACTTGGCAGCATGTTTTTGGAGGTGCCAATGGTGAAGCCACTTATATCACCAACGCCAAACTGACCATCAATTCTCCTGCCGGCATTGCAGGAGATTATGACGCAATCAAATCAAAATTCGGACCGGATTTTACATCGTTTTCAGGAAACCTTGTCTTGGTGAACCCAAGTGATGCCTGCAGCAATTTGACTAACCCCGCTGCCATAAACGGAAACATTGCCGTTATTCAACGTGGCACCTGCTATTTCACCGATAAAGTGATGAAAGCACAAAATGCCGGAGCAACCGGCGTATTGATGATTAACAATGTTGACGGCAAACCCATTATCATGGGAGGCACAAATGCATCAATCAATATTCCTGCCGTAATGATTTCAAAAACAGATGGCGCAGGCATTCTTGCAGCTCTGAACAATTCAGAAACAGTTACGGCAACCATCAATAGAAATAATACGGTAATTGCCGGAGCTTATGTTGTTCCCGGCATCACACACATCAACGACATCATTGCCAGAAACAACAACGGAACAACTGAAATCTATGCAACTGCAGGAGATACTTATTATTCTGAAGCATCCGTATTTACGGTTATGGGAACCGGATATCAAGGTTTATATAAATCCACTGACAATGGTGCCACTTGGAATCGTGTTAACCTTCCAAGAGATTCAAACGGGCACCACTATACACCAAACGATTTGGAATTGGGTGCAGACAACAAAATTTGGCTCACCACAACCACAAGTCCCATTTTTGGAAAAGACGGTGCAGGAACCGTTCTGTCATCTAGTGACGGAAACACTTTCAGTGTTGCCATTTCAGCCAATAACGCCGGCAGAACGGAAATTGCCGCTTCAAAAACAACTCCGGACAAACTATATTTATTGATTGTTCAATATTCAAATAACAAAGGTTTGCCGTATCTTTATAAAACAACCGACGGATTCACCAATATATCCGCCTTGACCATACCAAACGGCAATTCGACACCGGCAAATGATTTCACAAACGGACAAAGTTATTATGATTTGGCTATCGAGGTAGATCCAAGCAACGACGAAACCGTTTATGTTGGCGGAATAGATTGGTTCAAATCAACCAATGGAGGCAATAGTTGGTCTCAAATATCTTACGGCTACGGAGGAGGTTCTCCAAATATACACCCCGATCAGCATGGCATTGCCTTTGCAGATTCCAATCATATTCTTTTTGCTTGTGATGGCGGCATTGCTTATTCCGGCGACGGCGGTAGTCATATTGCACATCGAAACAAAAACTACAATACCGTTCAATTCTATCATATGGCTGTTGCACCCACAACAGCGCTGGCAGGAGAATATTTTATGGCGGGAGCACAAGACAATGGAACACATCTTTTTGAAAACGCACCCGCAGGAATAAGCGGTTCGGTGGAAACTCAAGGAGGAGACGGAGCCTATTGCTTTTTTGATCAAGACGGAACCGATAAATACCGCATCAGTAATTATGTCTATAATAAACACATAAAACTGTATAACTACAATACCGGTTCTTGGAAAACCCTTAATGCCGAATATCCAAAATATGGAGATTTTATCAATCAAGAAGCTCTGGATTCACATCTGAACATACTCTACTCAAACTATAGTATTCGTGCCACATCAGGAAACACATACAGACTGAGAAGATACAGTAATCTTCTAGGAAATGTTCAAAAAACAACGATTCAAAATGCTGCTATGAATGATTTCCCCACGGCATTGAAAGTTTCTCCTTATACCACAAATTCATCAAAACTATTTGTAGGGCTTCAAAACGGAAAATTATTCAGAGTAGATAATGCCAATACAAATTCATATACATTCACCGAAATTACGGGAAATCAGTTCTTGGGGAGTATTTCCGATATCGAATTCGGACAGTCTGAAAATGAAATTTTTGTGACTATGTTCAATTACGGAGTCAATAACATATTTTATACCACTGACGGCGGCACTACTTGGGTTGAGAAAGATGCAAACCTTCCGGATATCCCCGTGAATTGCATCTTGCAAAATCCTTTGAATACCAATCAGGTAGTGATCGGAACCGATTTAGGCACATGGTGGACAGCAAATTTCAACAACGCCACACCATATTGGAGACAAGCCTATAATGGCATGAAGAGCGTAAAAGTCACGGATTTGGAAATGAGAAATGACCATAAAGTGTTTGCATCTACATATGGAAGAGGCGTTTTCTCCGGACAATTTACGGCGGGAGTTCCTGCAGAAGTGGCAGAAATCAATAAAAATATGATTTCCGTATATCCTAATCCGTCAAACGGTATCATAAACATCAAACTTCCCAAGACTGTAAATCGTCCGGGATTTGATATTTATGACTTAAACGGAAAATTGATATATCAACACAAAATCAATAAAACAAGCAAAAATTATAAATTGGATTTACACCGACTTTCCAAAGGAAATTATATACTGAAAGTACAAGCCGAACAAATAATCTATAGCTCTAAAATTATCATCAAATAATGAATATTCTAATATTTGGAGCTACATCCGGAATTGGTCGAGCCTTGGCTAAAATCTATGCAGAAAAAGGTCATAGGCTCGCCATCACCGGAAGACGCTTGGAAAAACTGGAAGAAATAAAAAAAGAAAAGCCGGAAAACTACTTTCCTGTCAGACACGACATCAGAGACATAAACAGCATTGCCGACATCATCAAAGAAAGTCATCAAAAATTAGGACAGATAGACCTGATTATTGTCAATGCGGGAATAGGAAAATTTAATTTGGATTTGGAATGGGACATTTGTGAATCCGTGATTAAAACAAATATTATTGGTGTTTCAAAAGCATTGACAGAATCTTATAACTATTTCCGCAAACAAAAAAAAGGGCATTTGGTTGGCATCACATCGGTGGCATCTCTATTGGGAGGCGCAGCCAATCCGACCTATAATGCTTCAAAAGCTTACCAAGCAAATTTTTTGGAAGCTTTGTGGATTAAAACACATCAATCCAAGAAAAATAAAATTTATATCACCGATATTCGTCCGGGATTTGTAGACACAAAACTTGCTCAAGGTCAAACCTTTTGGAAAGCAAATGTAAACAAAGCCGCCGAACAAATTGAAAAAGCCATTCATAAAAAGAAAAAAATTGCCTATATCACCAAAAGATGGCGATTGGTGGCTTGGCTGCTTAAAAAAATGCCTGACTTTTTGTTGAAAAAATTAGTATAATTAAAAAAAACAACAGCACAAGACTTTATATAATGTGCTGTTGTTTTTAATCAAATTTCAATATGGAAATAAAAAAAATATTGTAATTTTATGTCCTAAAATTCATATGTTATGACCGATTTTCAACATGCTGTAATTCAAGGCATTCCGGAGGAACTTCCAAAACCTAAAGCTTACGACCAATCTGTCAGCCACAGCCCGACCAGAAGAAACAACTTGAGTGTTGAAGAAAAAAAACTGGCCATCAGAAATGCTTTGCGCTATTTTCCTGAAAAATGGCATGAAACCTTGGCAGTTGAATTTGCAGAAGAACTTAAAAAATTCGGACGGATTTATATGTATAGGTTTCGCCCTGACTATGAAATGTATGCCAGACCCATTGATGAATATCCTGCAAAAAGCAAGCAAGCCGCCGGCATCATGCTGATGATTCAGAACAATTTGAATCCGAAAGTGGCACAACACCCGCATGAATTGATCACTTATGGCGGAAACGGCGCCGTTTTTCAAAACTGGGCGCAATATCTTCTAAGCATGAAATACTTGTCTGAAATGACAGAAGAACAAACTCTCGTGATGTATTCCGGTCATCCCATGGGATTATTCCCCTCTCACAAAAATGCCCCGAGAGTGGTTGTTTCCAACGGCATGATGATTCCCAATTATTCCTCACTGGAAGATTATGACCGCCATAATGCCTTAGGCAATACGCAATACGGGCAAATGACCGCCGGAAGCTATATGTATATCGGACCGCAAGGAATTGTTCACGGCACAACCATCACTATTCTAAATGCCAAACGCATCATTGCAGAACGTTTTAAAAGAGACGCAAAAGAACCCGTTTTGTTTGTGTCTTCCGGACTGGGAGGCATGAGTGGCGCTCAGCCTAAAGCCGGAAATATTGCCAAAGTTATTTCCGTGGTTGCTGAAGTCAACCCCAAAGCAGCCAAAAAACGCCATGAACAAGGATGGGTAGATATCTTGGTAGATGATTTGAACAAACTGGTCAAGCAAGTGAAAACCGCAATAGCCGAAAATAAAATTATCTCCTTTGGCTATATTGGAAATATCGTGAATGTATGGGAAAAATTTGATGAAGAAAATATCCATATAGATTTGGGTAGCGATCAAACCTCATTACACAATCCGTTTAACGGCGGATATTATCCCGTAGGATTAAGTTTTGAAAAAGCCAACGAAATGATGGCTGCAGAACCTGAAAAATTCAAAGAGCATGTTTATGCCTCACTTCGCCGTCATGTAAAAGCCATCAATAAACACACTGCATATGGCACTTACTTCTTTGACTATGGCAATGCCTTTCTGTTGGAAGCCGGACGTGCCGAAGCAGATGTGATGAATGACAATGGAAAATTCAGATATCCATCTTATGTAGAAGACATTATGGGACCTATGTGTTTTGACTACGGATTCGGACCTTTTCGTTGGGTATGCACCAGCGGAAAGCCTGAAGATTTGGCAATGACCGACAAAATTGCCAATAAAGTGATGACAAATTTGATGCAAAAATCACCCAAACGTATTCGACAGCAAATGGTGGACAATATTGTTTGGATACAAGGCGCCCGAGAAAATAAGTTGGTTGTAGGCTCACAAGCACGTATTCTATATGCCGATGCATGGGGACGCATTCAACTTGCCGACGCATTCAACAAAGCCGTGAAAGACGGCAGAATATCCGCTCCGATTATCATTGGACGAGATCACCACGACGTGTCGGGAACGGACTCTCCTTTCCGCGAAACTTCAAACATCTATGACGGTTCCATGTTCACCGCCGATATGGCAATTCAAAATGTAATTGGAGATGCTTTCAGAGGAGCCACTTGGATTTCCATTCACAATGGTGGCGGCGTTGGATGGGGAGAAGTAATCAATGGCGGTTTCGGATTGCTTCTAGACGGTTCTTCCGATGCCAAAAACCGATTGAAAAGTATGCTTTATTGGGATGTTAATAACGGTATTTCTCGCCGAAGTTGGGCAAGAAATGAAAATGCCATGTTCACCGCAAAACGGGCTATGGATAACAATCCGAAATTGAAAGTAACCATGCCAAACTTAGTAGATGATTCCATTATTGACGAACTGAAGTTTTAACACATGTTTTTATATCAATCAAAATTTTTACACGCAAACTATTTAGAATTACAATATCTTTCTCATTTCTACTGGACAGAATATGCCGAGTATATGGATGAACAAGGCATTTATCATGAATGGCTGAATTTTTTGGACAAAAGGATTTATAAACGTGCCAATCAAATCTATACGGATTTCAGAAGAATTGAACACCTTATCAGTCAAGAAACCATCGATTGGTTCGTGACCTACATTTTGCCTAAAATCATTTCTCATAAGGGCTATCGAATGGGAATTCTGTTACACGACAATTCAAAAATTTCCGTTCCGACAACAATCAAAGTGAACAACATCAAAATTGAAACTAAGATTTTTCAAAGTCCTGAAAATCTAATGGATTGGCTGATGCACAATGCCGAACGAAAAGAACCCGGAATTGATGATCATGATCATTCACATGATGGAGATACTTGTCAGCATTCTTAGAAACGCCTAAATCTTTTTGACATATTTGGTCAAAATAACAATTTGTTGTCCTTCCACTTTTCCTTCAATATGCTCAGGATTGTCCTCAACGAGAGAAATACGCCTGACGGCAGTGCCGCGCTTGGCAGTGAAATTTGCACCTTTCACTTTCAGATCTTGAATCAAAACCACATTGTCTCCTTGTTGTAAAATTGCTCCATTGCTGTCTTTGTGCACCACTGCGTCTTCTTGGTTTGCTTCGCCCGTTGCTTCTGCCCACGCTTGTGTTTCTTCGTCAAGATAAAGCATATCCAACAAATCACGCGCCCAAGCTTCGTCAAGTCTGTTGAGCATTCTCCAAGCCATCACCTGAACTGCCGGAATTTCACTCCACATGCTTTCATTGAGACACCGCCAATGATTTGAGTTGATTTTTTCAGAATCTTCAAGCTGCTCCCGACAGGTTTCACAAACCAGAATGTGACTGTCTGCATTGTTCGACTGAGTGGGTTCAACGACAAAAGCAGTCAAATTTTGTGTTCCGGAACACAGTTCACATATTGAGTTACTTCTTGTCTGTAAAGCTTTTATAATGCTCATAATTTTTTATTGTAATTTGCTGCAAAAGTATAGAAAATAAGAACAAGAAACAAACCGCAAGCCTCCGGACCGAAGCAGACAAACACTTTTATTTATAAGAACGGCGAGAAATGATAACAGAATAAAAAAAATAAATATGCATCTGTCTCGAGACTTCAGAATCCGATGTTTAATCTTTAACATTTTTATATTAACTTTGTGGATATAAATCTTTTTGTTCATGAAAAAAACACTTTTCTTTTTCTTTCTGTTATTTTTCGGAATCATCGGCTATAATTTCAAGACCGATTCCACTACGGAAACTGCCATAAAAAACGGTTTTCTCAATGACTATCGTATTTATGCTTTGCATATTCCGGATAGTTTGAGTTTGGTTGACGAGATGGTTCCCGTTGAACAAAAAGATGTCAGAGAACGCATAGACAGAGAAATGTTGGTCAACACCTATTGGCAATCAAATGCTCTGTTATTGATCAAAAGAAAAAACAAATATTTTCCTACTATCGAACCCATTCTAAAGAAAAACGCTGTCCCCGACGATTTCAAATATCTGGCTGTTGCCGAAAGCGGTTTACAAAACGTAACATCTCCAAGCGGCGCAAAAGGTTTTTGGCAGATTATGCGAAGCACCGCAAAAGAATACGGACTGGAAGTCAACAAAGAAGTGGACGAACGCTATCATCTGGAAAAAGCAACCGGTGTTGCTTGTCAATATCTAAAGAAAGCACGAAACAAATTTGGATCTTGGACGCTGGCTGCCGCTTCATACAACGCGGGCATGACAAAAATTGCCAAAGAGATTGAAAATCAAAAAGTATATAATTATTATGATTTATATCTCAATGACGAAACATCCAGATATATTCCTAGAATCATTATGATCAAGCATATTTTAGAGCATCCCAGAGATTTTGGGTTTGTATTCAACACTTCAGATTTATATACTCCTTATGATTTTTATGAAGTAGCTGTTGATTCAAGCATTCAGAATCTGGCAGAGTTTGCCCGAAAACAAGGTGTCACTTATAAAGAACTCAAACTTCTGAATCCTTGGCTGAGAAGTAACAAGCTCACCAATAAATCAAAGAAAACTTATTATATCAAAATAAAAAAATAGCCATCCACAGATGACTATTTTTATTTCACCATCCTTGTTCTTTTATAGAAAAGTAGCCTGATTCAGAATATCTTTAAACTGCATTTTGATTTGTTTTGATGCATCATAAATCATCTGTTCCGTGGTGGGAAACCGAACTTGTTTTTCTTTCAAAAAATTTAATATTTCATTTCTTATCGCCCTTTTATCTCCTCTATAAGTGGCAAATTTATGATCGAAGATAAATTTGCTTTCCAAAGGAAAATTGTCCACTCTTTGGTTGGTTCTCAAGTCAATGATTTCAGCAACTGCCTTTAAAGCGGTTTCTTTATATTGTTGATACAGATGAACATTGCTTCTAACTTTGATATATCTGGGACGCTTGATTGGGTGTCCCAAACTGTCTTTCACCACATTTCCGTTCCCGTCTTTCAGATAGTCATAACCATCTTGAATGGTTTTTTCTTCTACAATTTCCTTGTCTCTGGATTGATTAGGACCAATCAAAATTTGTGTGAATTTCAACTTGATTTGATGGTCATAATTTACACCGCTTATTCTTTGGTTATGATAGTCCACCCAAAAATTATTAGCTCCGTAACTGCTAAAATTTAATAATTCGTCTGACAATCTTCTTGGGATAACTTGGTTTGTTTTGTTTTCAACAATAACCAAAGCGTGAGACATTCCCGCTTGATGTGCCTGATTCATTAAACTTCTGGTATTTTTGTAATCCGGGTCAATTCTATCAATTTCATCAAGCAAATCATAGGCTTCTCGTGCATCTTTTTTATTATGATGCCCCAATAGAATATTTGCTTTTTTGTAAAGATGAGAAACCAAATGATCTTTTGCATCTAGAATTTTTGAAGTATAGTCGGTTATCGGAAAATCTAATTGCCTGTTTTCCTTGACAACATAGATGGGCAACAAGGGTTTGATATCTTCCTGACGATTATCCAAATTCAGGTAAGTATCATAAATCTTCTGCCACTTGTTCGGATTTGTATTTGCTTTTAGCTTATTTATCGTCTCTAAATCCTTTTGGTTTGCCTTATCGTAGGCTTCCTTTAACAGCAAGGCATAAGCATCTCCGCTTTTGCTTCCTTTTTTCTTTTTTAATTTCTCAACGGAAAGATTGATTGCAGTGTCATAGTCTCCCGAATAAATATAGTTCTGTATTTGCTTTGTATTTCCGCAAGAACTCAATAAAAATAACATCAAAAAATTGAGATAGATAATTTTTTTCATCATAATAATTTATTTAAAGATTAATTCTTAAGAATTTAAGGTTCAAATATAATACCATTATTCTACATTTCGAAATACATCGATATTTTTTATTTTTGCTTCAAACAAAAAACCATTGCGATCAATAAGCAATTTAATTGATTTTTTATTTTGATAAAAGAAACGCTGCCAAAGTTCTTGCAGACTATACTTATATGAAGGCTTTCCGTTGACTTTCAGCAAAACATCTCCATATATCAATCCTGCTTGTTCTGCAGGAGAACCTGCTCTGACATATGTGATGACATAGATGGGTTTCAGTTTATATTCATACTTGTAGTCAATCAAAACTCTGTTGTCTTTGTTGCCGGAATCATGTGCTATTACGGCTGTTTTTTCTTGAACCAAGATCTTTCCTCCATAGGCAATTGAAATGCCACTGATGTTATAATAAAATTTTTCATGATAATTTCCTCTATATTTTTTTAGATACAATTTTTTGTTTCCATAGTCCAAAAAAACAAAAAATCTTCTCATTATCTCGTTTCCGATGATACCATCATAAAACTTTTTTGCATTAACCGTTTCAGTATATGTGGAATCAGGGAATGCCACATAAACATTTTTAAACTTAAAATTGTTATCAATATCAAAACGTTGCATTTTCGTTCTTCTGCCATTCACGTTCCCGCTTAAGCCTCTTCCCAAATAATCGGCAATATATTTTATGTTTTTCGGTATTTTTACCCGACTGTTTCTAAACAACCAAACAGCATCACTACTACCGGTATCTATCAAGAATTTTAATTTTTTCTTCTCCCCTTTTCTAAATTCAACAAGCCCGTTGATGTAAGGTTTGCCTTCAATCATATCAATATCATATTTTTTATACTTTCTCAATTTCCTGCATTTGAATTTGTCTCTTTTATAAAAAGTAAGTTTTTTATTTCTATAGTTTATTTTTACGATAAAATCCTTTAGCAAATCCCCTCCGATAAAACCATTGATTACAATCCCTATTTTCTCAGAAAAATCAAATTTCAAGTCGTGGATAAAATACATTGTATGGTCTTCATTTAACAATGTTTTTCCCACTTTGATATGATTGTGCTTTGATTTAACCCCTTTTATTTTTACATCCTTGCTTCCAATTCCTGCAAAAAATACGGTTTCTAAATTCTGTAATTTAATACTGTCTCCGGGATGTATGTTGATTAGTATGGTTTGTTTTACGCCCGTATCTAAAATAAGATTCATTTTCGAACCATTGACTTGAACCGGAACTATGATTAGATTTGAGACCAATTTAAATCTCATGGTAGTTTTCTTGCTGTGTTCCGGCAATTTAAAAACATCTTGGGAAATGCTTGAGTGTGTAGCAAGAATCAAGAATAGAACAACCAAGAAATTTTTAAATCTCATGCAACCAAGATACAAAAAAAAATCCAACCGAATTCGGTTGGATTTCTTTCATTCAATCAATTTGGTTAATCTAGATTCGGCACTCTCAATACTTGACCGGGATAAATCAAATCCGGATCTTTCAGCATTGGTTTATTGGCTTCAAAAATCACATTGTATTTTGATGCGTCACCATACATTTCTTTGGCTATTTTACTCAAATAGTCTCCTTTTTGAACTGTGTAAAATCTAGCCTCAGGCTCAGGTGTCGGCACATCTATTTTATCGTCAACTTCTGCAATGCCTTCCGTATTTCCAACGGTTAGAATGATTTTTTCTTTGACTTCCTGATTGGCAGCTGTTCCAAACACAAATGCTCTATCTCCGTCAATCACAATATTAAGTCCCTCAACAGGCAATCCGAAACCCATAATTTCCGCTTGAAGTTTTTGTGCTTTTTCAAAGTTTATTTCTTCAATAGATCTTGTGTCTTCTTCGTGTTTTTTGCCAAACAACTTGGCGCCTGCATCTTTGATAAATGAAAATAATCCCATAATAATATTTTTTTAAGTTAATATGCCCAAAAATACAAAATAAAATACTTATTTCAAAAAGACACATGCTAATATTTTATAATTTTTAGAACCTAAAAACAAAAAAGAGACACAAAACGGTCTCTTTCAGGTTGATATCTGTTTTTTAAAAAATTATGCTCCGATAATATGCTTCAATTCATTGATTTGATTTTCCCATAACATTTTGGTTTCTTCGATTTCATCCTCATCGGAAAAATCAGTAATCAACAAAGAAACATCTTTTGTTAATTCATCCGTAACTATCTTAAACTCCGTGAAGTAACTCGTTTCCTTATCATCTTCATCCAACCATTTATATTTGACTCTCTCCCCATCTCTCTTAGAAGCCAATTTTGCTTTTTCTTCTGAACCGTCCCAAATGAATGTATATATTTTTCCTCTGTAGTTTATGTCATCTGCAAACCATTGACTCAAACCGGATGGGGTAGTCAGATACTGAAAAATCATACTTGGAGAAGCGTGAATCGGAAATTCCAATTCCAATTTTACTTTATCACTCATATAAGTTATATTTATATCGCCCAAAATATAAAATAATATTCAATTATAAAAATATAATGTCTTATTTTTGCTAAAAATCAAACAAGATATGATCACACTCGAACAACTCAAAGATTTAGAAAAAAGACTAACCGACTTAAACTACTATCTTTGACATAGATCAAAAAAAAATAGAAATTCAGAACGAAGAGGAAAAAACCGGAAACCCTGACTTTTGGAACAATCCGAAAGAGGCAGAGGTTGTTATGCGCTCCATCCGTCAGAAAAAAAAATGGATAGATGATTTTTATGCCGCCAGGCAATCTTTTGACGATTTATCTGTATTGTATGATTTTTATAAAGAACAAGAAGTTTCTGAAGATGAAATGACTGCCCAATTCAAACAATCAAAAAATTTAATTGAGAAACTTGAATTAAAAAACATGTTGTCTGAAGATGCCGACATCTTAAGTGCTGTATTACAAATCACTGCCGGCGCCGGAGGAACCGAAAGCAACGATTGGGCAGAAATGCTACTCAGAATGTATCTGATGTGGTCAGAAAAAAACGGCTATAAAATCAAAGAACTCAACTATCAATCAGGAGATGTTGCCGGAATAAAAACCGTTACTATCGAAATAGACGGAGCATATGCTTTTGGATATCTTAAAGGAGAAAACGGAGTTCACAGATTGGTGAGAATTTCTCCTTTTGACAGCAACGCCAAACGACATACGTCTTTTGCATCGGTTTATGTATACCCGCTGATTGATGAAAGTATAGAAATTGAAGTGAATCCGGCAGATATCAAATGGGAAACCATGCGTTCCAGCGGGGCGGGCGGACAATCCGTAAACAAAATTGAAACTGCCGTCAGGTTGCGACATTTTCCAAGCGGCATTGTAATTGAAAATTCTGAAACACGCTCACAACTGGACAACAAAACCAAAGCCATGCAATTGCTGAAATCCAGACTCTATGAAATAGAAATGCAAAAAAAACAAGCGGAAAGAGATAAGATTGAAGCCAACAAGAAAAAAATTGAGTGGGGATCTCAAATCAGAAACTATGTGATGCAACCCTATAAACTTGTCAAAGATTTGAGAACAGGACATGAAACCTCACAGGTGGAGGATGTGCTTAACGGAAATCTTGATGCTTTCCTAAAAGCCTATTTGATGGAAATGGGACAGAAAAAGAAAAGTTTAAAGTGAAAAATATAAAACATAAACCAAAAGAATTATGGAATTACCCTATTCAGAACCTTATAAAATAAAATCGGTTGAAAATATTAAACGATCAACCATCGAGCAACGAAAACAGTGGATTAAAGATGCTCATTACAACTTATTTAACCTGAAAAGCAATCAAGTCTATATAGATTTATTGACCGACAGCGGAACAGGGTCCATGAGTGACAACCAATGGGCTGAAATCATGCGAGGAGACGAAAGTTATGCCGGATCTCGCTCTTTTGAATTGCTCAAAAATACCATTAATCGCATCACCGGTTATGAATATCTAATCCCCACACATCAAGGACGTGCCGCAGAAAACGTATTGTTTTCCGCCTTGGTTAAAGAGGGTGATATCATTCCCGGAAATGCTCATTTTGACACCACAAAAGCTCATATTGAATTCAGAAAAGCAAAAGCCTTTGATTGCACCATAGATATTGCATCAGACACCGCTAGTTTTCATCCTTTTAAAGGAAATATAGATTTGAACAAGCTGGAAAATGTTTTTAAAAATAATCCAAAAGAAAAAATTCCAATGGTTGTTCTGACTATTACTTGCAATACTGCCGGCGGGCAACCTGTTTCCATGAAAAACATCAAAGAAACATCGGCTTTATGTGAAAAATATGGCATTCCGCTCTATTTTGACGGAGCTCGCTTTGCCGAAAACGCTTATTTTATCAAGAAAAGAGAAGATGGATACAGAGATGTCAGCATTAAAAAAATTGTTAGAGAAATGTTTTCTTATGGCGAAGGCATGACCATGAGCGCAAAAAAAGACGGCTTGGTGAATATGGGCGGCTTCATTGCAACCAATAATGAAGAAACTTTCAATAAGGCCACTGTTTTTGCCATTCTCTATGAAGGGTTTATCACCTACGGAGGTATGAGCGGAAGAGACATGGGCGCTTTGGCAATCGGATTGGATGAAGCCACGGAATTTGACTATCTGCAAAGCCGTGTAAAACAAGTAAATTATTTAGGTCGCAAACTCATGTATAGTAATGTTCCCGTGCAACAACCCATTGGAGGGCATGCTATCTATTTGGATGCCAACAAATTTGTTCCAAGCATTCCGAAAGAACAGTTCAGAGCGCAATCTCTAGCTATAGAACTCTATATTGTCGGCGGCATTCGAGGTGTTGAAATCGGCACTATTCTGGCAGACAGAGACCCCGAAACAGGAGAAAATCGCTATCCTAATTTGGAATTGGTTCGCTTGGCTGTTCCACGCAGAACCTACACAGACAAACATATGGACTATGTGGCTGCAGTGATTGAAAAAGTATATAACACACGCGAAGAAGCCAAAACGGGATATGAAATTGTGTATGAGCCTCCTATTTTAAGACATTTCACGGTGAAATTGAGAAAAATATAAATTCATAAAATATGAACAAGATAATCATTTGGCACAACCCGCGTTGCAGAAAAAGCAGAGAAGGGCTGGCAATGACAGAACAAATTGCCAAGCAAAAATCTTTAACGATAAAAATTATAAAATATTTAGATAACCCTCCCAATGAAAACGAACTAAAAAACGTATTGAAGAGCATGGGCATGAAGCCAATGGAATTGATACGAACCAAAGAAAGCATTTGGAAAGAAAACTTTAAAGGGAAAACACTTTCAGATATAGACCTTATCAAGGCGATGTCAAAATTTCCAAAGCTGATTGAAAGACCCGTTGTGATTCATAACGGCAAAGCCGTTTTGGGAAGACCGGCGGAAGCAATTAAGAAAATATTCTAATATTAAGTCAGGCGTGTTATGTCACATAAATCAAAAAAAAAATTGTTGAGAGCAAAGCAAAATTGACAAGACTTGATATGATAATAACATGCTTGATTTGACCTCGAACAAAACTATTGTTTGACGAGTTTGACGGAGGTTATCTTTTGATTTCCTAAGATTTTTATCAGATATAACCCTTTGCCAAGACCCGAAATATCAACGCTGTTTCCAGAACTCAAATGTGTTTGGGTCAACACCAACTTGCCGCTCATATCATAGATATTGAGCTTTTGAATATTTTCGTCTGTTTGCAAATTGATTTGATTTTGTGCGGGATTCGGATATATTTGAATTTCTTTTTTCGATATATCTTGTATGGCAGAAAGGTCTCCTGCAGTTATCGGCGCTTCTGTCGTAGCATTATAGGCAAAAGCTTGCATTGTAAATTGCATGCTGCTGTGTGAAAACACCTCGGTTGTTACATAGAGCCAACCATAGTGATATTGTCCGTTGATTTGAAATTTTATGCCGATATACTTATTTTCTCTTCTACCCGTCCAATGCCCGTATTCACCGCTGTCATTCCAGTAGCCATAGAGCAAACCTCCCCAGCCACTGCCTAGTCTCCAAAAGTCAGATGTTGCTGAGATTTCGTCTCCCGCCTCAAGAATTGAAGCCTCATCATTATCAACAACAACATAAGTATGGTCTGTATTTGCATCGGGAATCAACAACATTGTCCAAACGCCTACATTATTGAGTAAAACCAAATGCACATCAATTTTTCCATCGTTATTAAAATCGACTTGATAGCCTTGCTGGAAAGTATTAATCGTTACATCCGGATTAACATCGGTATAAACAACTTGAGCTTCCGTTTTATAGGTTGTAAATAAAAACAACGCAAACAAAAAGGAATTTTTTAAATATTTGGTCTTATGCATAAAACTTATTTATCGATGATTATTTTATATGTCTGAACTTGCTTTTCTTTGAAAAAACTCAACAAATATAAGCCTGACTCCATCCCTTTCAAATCAATGCTAAAATCTGAAGTTATACTTGAAAGTTTATAGTATAATAATTGTTTTCCTGAAATGTCGTTTAGCGTAATTTTATTAAATCCGTCGGCATTTGACACATGAAGTATTTCTCTTGCCGGATTCGGATAAATTGAGACCCTATAAAAATCCGATTCGCCTACGGCGGACGTTCCATACTCGTAGCAGCCCATATCAGGTGCGCTGCCCTGAAACGGAAGGCCAATATCTGTTCCACTATCAATGCAAGGGGAATTTGATGATAAATGAAAATTCCCTGCATTCGTATCGACAAACAGCGGATTTGTATAAATATTATTGCTTCCCGTTGCTCCCGCCGGAGGATTTGCATCAGAATAGTTGATTGTTGCATGCCCGTCCATATCCAAATTGATATCATCGCTATACATGCCGTGATTATCATAAATAATACTGTTGACAAATGTTGCATTGGCGTAGGCAAGATTTATTCCTCCTCCATCGCCGTGTCGGGCGGCATTTTTTGAAAACGTACAATTCCTAAAACTCAACGAATTTCCCGTTCCCAAAGTAGAAATGGCGCCTCCCGCAGAATACTCCGTATAATTTCCGGCAAACAAACATTGAATCATTTTGGTATTTGTCACCGAATAAAAAGCAATGGCACCTCCCCCATACAGACAGTTATTTCCTACAAATTCACAATTCTTAATTTCAGAATTCATGTCTGATGTAAATTTGATTGCTCCTCCTTCACCATAGGCATGATTATTCAAAAATTTACAATCTTCAAATCGGGTTAAGGTTCCGGAAGAGCCTCCGGTATTATAAGCATAGATCGCTCCTCCCATTCCATCATCATTTCCGGTGGCGTCATTATTGGCAAAAACACAATGAGACACAACGGCATCAGAAGTCAAAAGTGCCATGCCTCCACCGTGATTGTCAGGATAGTTTCCATTTGTTTTTCCAAATTCTATAAGACAATAGGACAATTGATTGATACCGTCTGCGTGGTCAAATCTGATACCTCCCCAACCTATATTCGGATTATTTGTCGTAAACTTGATTGTGTCGGTCATTGTTCCGATTGCTTGCAAGTTTCCTTGTACGACAAATTTATAATGGGCTTGAAAATTAATTTCAACACCTGCTTCAATGCTTAAGGTTTGCCCGTTGGGCACAATGATTTCTCCGGTGACTTCATAGGGAGAATTAGCCAAACTCCATACACCGGATTGATTGCCGTTTACCTGCGTTTGGGCAAGCATGCTTATACTCATGGGTATAAACAGTAATAATAATATTTTTTTCATCCAAGTAGATATTTTAATTTATAAAACCTTTTCTTTTCAGCAAAGCATCGATTTTCGGCGCTCTTCCTCTAAATTCTTTATACAATTCCATTCCGGGTTTTGTGCCGCCTTGACTCAACATTTTTCTATATTTCTTTGCCAATTCTGTATTGAGTACGTCACCAGATTCTTTAAAAGCGGCAAATGCGTCCGCATCAAGAATTTCAGACCACAAATAGCTGTAATATCCGGCAGAGTATCCGCCTGAAAAAATGTGTGCGTAATAGGTGCTTCTGTATCTTGGAATGATCTCGTCAATCAAACCGAGTTTTTTCATAGATGTCTTTTCAAACGAGGCGGTTTTTATTTTTGATGCATCTTTGAGTGTATGATAGTCCATATCCAGATAGGCAGCAGCCATATATTCTACGGTTCTAAACCCTACATTAAAGCCATTGGCGGCATTCATCTTGTCAACCATTTTTTTCGGAATTATTTCTCCGGTTTTATAGTGTTTGGCATACAATTTCAAAATTTCAGGTTCACTCATCCAATTTTCCATGACTTGCGATGGAAATTCAACAAAATCTCTCGGCACATTTGTTCCTGAAAACGAAGCATATTTCACATGCGATAATAATCCATGCAGCCCATGTCCAAACTCATGAAATACTGTTTGAGCTTGAGAAAAACTCAACAAAGACGGGCTGTCTTTTGTGGGTGCCGGAAAGTTGAAATTATTGGTTACAATCGGTGTAACAAAGTTTTCTACATTCGATTGCATGCGTAATTCATTCATCCAAGCACCTCCCTTTTTGCTGGGTCTGGCAAAGAAATCCATATAAATCACACCCAAATGAGAGCCGTCTCGGTCAAGAACTTCAAAAGCCTGTTGGTCTTTGTGCCAAGTGGCAATATCTTTTCTTTCTTTAAAGCTTAAGCCAAAGAGTTTATTTGCCAACATAAATGCACCGTCTCGCACGGCATTTACTTCGAAATACGGACGGGTTTCATCTTCATTGAAATTATATTTGCTACTTCTTATTTTCCTGACATAATAGCGCCAATCACTTGCTCTGAATTTATCTTTAATTTCATCGGCTTTCATAGATTTTGCCATTAAATCTCTGTCTTGCTTTGCTGTTTCCAACGCAGATTTCCAGATTTTTCCCATCAAGTCATAAACATTTTTCGGAGTTTCTGCCATATTTTCTGCCAACACATAATCTGCATGGGTTTCAAAACCTAAAAGTTTTGCTCTTTCCGCACGCAATCTCACCTGTTCTTCCAGAACTTTTTTATTATCGTGTTCATTATCATTATTTCCGCGATTGGCATAGCCTTGAAATATTTTCTCTCTCAGTGTTCTATTGGGTGAATAGTCTAAAAACGGATAAAAACTCGGGCGTTGCAATGTGAAAGACCATCCGGATTTATGTCCGCGTTTTTTTGCCTCGGCTACTGCTGCATCAACAAAATTCCGAGGCAAATTGCCCAAATCTTTTTTATCGGTCACATATAAATCAAAATCATTGGTTTCAGCCAAAAGATTGTCTCCAAATTCCTGAGAAAGCGATGCCAAACGTTTATTGATTTCTTGTAGGCGCTGTTGCTTTTTTTCATCCAAATTTACACCGGCACGCACAAATCTTTTATAGGTTTCTTCCACCAATCTTTTTTCTTCCGGTTCCAAGTGCAGGGTTTTTAATTTTTGATGAACCGCATCTATACGATCAAACAATTTTTTATTCATACTGACGGCATCATAATGCGCAGACAACATGGGTCTGATTTTCTTAGAGGTTTCTTTCAATATATCGTCTGTATCGGCAGATTCAACCGCATCAAAAACAAACCGAACTTTGTTCAGCGTGCTCCCACTCAGTTCAAGCGCTTCTATGGTATTTTTAAAATCGGGTTCTTCTGTATTATTGATAATTTTATCTACTTCGGCTTCATGTTCTTTGATTCCTTGTTCAAAAGCAGGCAAATAGTCTTCACTTTTAATTTTATCAAAAGGAGGTGTACCAAAAGGCGTTTCCCATTTTTCCAAAAGCGGATTGACCCGATTGGTTTCGGTTGTTTCTTTTTCCATTTTTTTATCTTTATTTTCTGTTTGACAAGATAACAGCAAGCTGATAATACTCACAAAAACGATATACTTTCTCATTGGTTTATTTTTTTTTATAAAATGATTTCTAATTGATTTTATATGTTTGTCTGAATTCATCCAATTGCGTTTTATTAAATGAATCTTTATGAATGGCAATTCTTTCTCCGTTTTTAAAATTGAACACAAACCACTTTGGCAATTCCACCAATTCTTTGATTTGTTTTCTTTGGTAGGTCAAATCCGTTTCCGGATTTTTTACTCGAATCTGATTGTTGTCAATTTCATAAGTTGTTTGCAAGTCTTGGATTTGCTTGAAAACTTCTGCATACACTTTTTTTTCTTTTCTGAGCAAATAGATCGGAAGCAAAATAAACAGCAACCCGAAAGCAAGAAAAACATAGTGTTCAGCCTTGAGCTGTATACCTTTTGATAAACCGGTATAAAACAAATAGGCTGCTGCCATCAGATAAAGCACCGCAAAAGACAGATTGACAATGATTATTCTTTTTTTATAAAAGGGGCGCAAAACTTTAGGAAAATTAGCCTCCATAAAATCCGCATAATTCATTTTTTCTTTAAGTATCAGATTCATTATGTTTTGTAGTATTTTGAGATAACAAATATAAATAAAAAAACTCGAAGCTTGAAGCCCCGAGTTTTTCTACAAAAAACAATTACTAAAAAAAATTATCCCAATTTTTCCTTAACAATTGTAGAAATAAGTTTTCCTTCTGCTTTTCCTGCCATCTTTTTTGATGCTATGCCCATCACTTTTCCCATATCTTTCATACTTTCAGCACCCACTTGAGCAATAATTTCAGCAACAACCGTTTCAACTTCTTCTTTGTTCATTTGCTTGGGCAAAAATTGAGCGATTATTTCCACTTGTTTCAACTCTGTTTCTGCCAAATCTTCGCGGTTCTGCGATTGATAAATTTCTGCACTGTCTTTTCTTTGTTTGACCAATCTTTGCAATAATCTGATTTCGTCATCTTCGGTCATCACACTATCTTTCTGTTTTGTTTTCTCGAGCAAAATGGCAGATTTCACCGCCCGCAAAGATTCAAGGGCAATAGTGTTTTTTTCTTTCATCGCAATTTTTAATTGCTGCATGATTTTGGTTTCTAAACTCATAATCTGATTTTTCAATGGTTTATATCAATTTTTGAACTAGTCAACATTGTCATTTAAAAAAGAATTTGAATCTTTCAACTTAAACTCTCCGTCCATATTCATCTCGATTTTATGTGTGGTTTGTGAGGATTTAGGACTGAGATCAATTTCTATTCCTTTTTTTTGAAAAGCGGGAACTTCCTTGTTCTCGTCTTCAATATCCAGATGTGATGTATATTTTCTCATATAGTTTTTTCTGATATTTCCTTTTCTGAAAACTTCCTCGATGGGCAATTCAAACGGGTCTTGCTCTTCAATCACTTCTTTGCTTTGCTTTTCATTTAAATTAAACAACAAATCTTGTTTTTTTTCTGCTTCCTGCTGAATTTCTTCTTGTAAATGTTCCGAAATATCTTTGTTTATCAACTCAATTTTATTTTCAACCTGAGCGGATTCATCAATAAACTCGGTTGGATTTTCAACAATGGGTTCATCATAAAAACTCATTTTGAATTGTTTGTAACCGAATTCGTCTATTTCAGCATGTTCTTCTGTTTCAATCGGAGTCTCGTAGTTCGTAATAACATCCTGCACCATGTCCAAATCAGAGGCTGTTTCATCGTCTAAAACATGAACAATTTTTTCTTGCTCCGTATTTGCAATCATATTTTGCTGATTCTTATTGAATCCTGTGGCAATAATGGTCACGGATATTTCTTCGTCGGACGATGCATCCTCGCCAATTCCCATAATGATGTCCGCACTGTGTCCCGCTTCGGTTTGGATATAATCGTTGATTTCACTAATTTCGTCAATTGTAATTTCCGATGATCCGGACACAATTAACAACAACACATTTTTTGCTCCGGTGATTTTGTTGTCATTGAGCAAAGGTGAGTCCAGTGCTTTGGCAATCACGTCTTTTGCACGTGATTCTCCACTGGCAGAAGCCGCTCCCATGATGGCAGTTCCACTATTTTCCAAAACGGTTCTCACGTCTCTAAAATCGACATTAATGGTGTAGTTATGTGTGATTACTTCTGCAATGCTTGTTGCTGCAGATGCCAAAACCATATCAGACTTGGCAAAAGCTTCTTTATAGGTCAGATTGCCATAGATTTCTCTTAATTTATTGTTATTGATAATAATCAGAGAATCTACATATTCACGCAAATTTTCAATTCCTTTAGCGGCATAATCATTTCTCTTTTTTCCTTCATACATAAAAGGACTTGTCACGATTCCCACTGTCAGAATGCCCATTTCTTTTGCCAATTTGGCAATGATGGGTGCTGCACCTGTTCCTGTTCCGCCGCCCATTCCGGCAGTGATGAATATCATTTTTGTATTGGTTTCCAAAACATTTTCTATGGACTTCAAATCTTCTAATGCCGCCCGCTCACCCACTTCAGGATTGGCTCCCGCTCCCAAACCTTCGGTCAAGCTTTTTCCGATTTGAATTTTATTGGGAATAGGACTTTTTGACAAATCTTGCGCATCTGTATTGATAACCACAAAGTCAACATCTTTAATGCCTTTTTGATACATATAATTCACGGCGTTACCGCCTCCGCCACCTACACCGATGACTTTTATCACACTTGATTTATTCTTTTCCAGATCAAATTCCAAATCCAGATTGAAGCTATTTTTATTTTCCATAATACCCGATTTTATTCTAATTTATCTACTATTTTCATTACTCTATTGAAAAAGTCAGAGAAACCTTTGGTTCTTTTCTTTTTCTTTTTCTCTGTTTGAGCCACAACATCATTGTCTGTGACATTTTCCGCTTGCTCTTCAGATTTTTCTTTTATAGGTTCTTCAAATACGTTTTCTTCGTATTCAAACAACTCATAATTCTTTTTAGTTTCTAATCCCTTAATCAACAATCCAACTGCCGTTGCATAAATAGGGCTTTTGAGATCTTGCTCAGTTCCTGCTGCCAAATTCTGATTCGGATAGCCCACACGTGTATATAAACCCGTGACCAAATTGACCAATTGCGGCAGGTGTTTCAGTTCAGCACCTCCTCCGGTCAAAACAATGCCACCTAACAAGACATTGTCATTACTGGAATCCGTATATCTTTTTATCTCTGTATCTACCAACTGAATTACTTCTTCTATTCTTGCCTTGATAATGCGAGAAATGCTTTTTAAACTGATTTCAACCGGCGGACGACCGGGTAGTCCTTGAATGGAAACTACTTCCGAATCGCTATTTTCTGCAGGCCAAGCCGAACCGAATTTTACTTTTATAGCTTCCGCATTGCGCTCCAGCACATGAATGCCGTTGGCAATATCTCTGGTCACTACATTTCCTCCGTAAGGGATAATTGCCGTATGCCTGATGATATCATTTTTGAATATGGCAAGGTCTGTTGTTCCTCCGCCTATATCGATTAATGCAATGCCACCTTCTTTTTCTTCTTCAATCAAAACCGCCTCAGAAGATGCCAAGGGTTCCAGAGTGATATCTTCTACTTCAAGATTTGCCATGCGCACGCAACGAACCAAATTTTGAATCGATGCTACTTTGCCCACCACTACATGAAAATTGGCTTCTAATCGAGTTCCTGACATGCCGATGGGTGTTTCTTGGATATTTCCTTCTTCATCCACCTTATATTCTTGCGGCAAAGCATGAATAATTTCTTCTCCCGGATCAACGTGGATTCTCTCCACTTGTTTGATTAATTTCTCAATTTCATCTTCTGTAATCATGCTCTCAGGATCTTCTCTCATGATGTATTCACTGGTTTGAATACTTCTGATGTGTTGTCCTGCAATGCCAACAATCACTTTGCTAATCTTGATGCCTGAATCATATTGCGCCTTTTGAATGGCTTCTTCAACGGCATCAACCGTATTTTTCAGATTAACAACCACTCCGGTTTTCACGCCTTTGTTAACAGCTTTTCCATAGCCTAGAATTTCCACTTTTCCAAATTGATTCTTCCGCCCGATAATGGCAACAACCTTTGTTGTGCCAATATCCAAACCAACTACCTCCGTTCGGAGATCTTGGGGGCGCAAATGCAAATCATCCGTCAGATAGTTTTGCTCTTCTTGTTTGTTAGGTTTCATTTGATTCATATACTTGATATTTATTTTTTTTGTTTATTTACATACCACTTGATTGCTATAGCATAAATCAATATGTTTATATTTAGATTCCATTTTGTGTTTTATCAAATAGGTGTATATCGTCTTGAGTTTAAAAAGTTTGTTTTCAATTTTTTCCAAATTTCCAAACTTGAATTCAGCCTTGATTTTTTTAAGTTTCAACATATACGCCGCATCTATTACGTGAATTTCAGCTACTACGTTTGATAAATATTTATCTCCGTTTATCTGTTGTAATAAAGTGAATATATCTTGTCGCTTTTTTGTGTCGAAATCACCAAAAACCAAAATTACATTTTCTGTATAATGTGAGGATAAAGGTCTTTTTTTGCCTTTGTTGTCAATATAATATGACGTGCTGCCAAAAACCCTTGCAATTGGCTGATATTGATATACCTCTGTTATCAAATTCCCATTTAAATCCTCATAAATCTCTGCATTATTTATGTAATCGTTTTTCGCCAACTCATTTTCCAACCGACCAATATTTATGTTATGATTTATGCTGTCTTTAAGCTTCAGGAGTTTTTCAACTTCCTCTGCTTGAATGAAATTTTTCTCAATTGGATAAACCTCTACACGACTGTTTTTTATTTTTTCATGCAAAAAATGCTTACTGAAAATACTCCCCAGAAAAAATGTGGATATCAAAATGGCTGTGCCTGATATGAGTATAAACAGTTTTTTCATCTTGTCTCCAATGTTTTCATAATATTTCTCACGATGTTTTGCGTTGCATCCGGCAATGCTAGTTTTTTTATTTCTTTGCTCATTTTCTCGTATAAATCATCTTCCTTAAAAAGTTTTTCTATTTGTGCAAACAGTTTTTCATTCACTTGTTTTTCAGGTATCAAAACGGCTGCATTTTTCTCAGCCAAGGCTTGCGCATTTTTAGTTTGATGATCTTCTGCCACATAGGGAGAAGGAATCAAAATGGCCGGTTTTCCCACCAATGCCAATTCAGAAATTGTTCCTGCTCCCGCCCTTGAAATAATCACATCTGCCAAGGCATAGGCAAACTTCATTTCAGGAATAAAAGCAACCGATCTGATGTGTTTTCCATCATATTTCTTATAAGATTCAAATCCGTTTTTTCCGGTTTGCCAAAGCAATTGTAATCCTATTTTTTTTAATTCCGGCAATATTTTTTCAATGGCTTCATTGATTGGTCTTGCTCCCAAGCTGCCTCCCACAACCAACAAAGTTTTTTTGTTTGCTTCCAGTCCGAAATGTTTGGCCGCCGTTGCTTTATCTATTTGTGTATCATACAGTTCTCTTCTGATGGGATTTCCTGTCTTGATAATTTTTTCCTCAGCAAAAAATTGAGTCAGATTGTCATAAGCCGTATAAATCTTATTCACTTTTTTAGACAATAGTTTATTGGTAATCCCCGGATAAGAATTCTGTTCTTGAATAAAAGTGGGGATTCCTTTTTTTTGTGCCATAAACAAAATCGGTCCACTGGCAAAACCTCCCGTTCCAATCACCGCATCGGGTTTGAATTTTCTGATAATGCTTCTTGCTTTCCACAAACTGGAAATCAGTTTGAAAGGAAACATAATATTTTTTAAAGGCTTTGTTCGGTTGATTCCTGAAATCCAAAGTCCTTCAATTGGATATCCTGCTGCCGGAACTTTCTCCATCTCCATACGATTTTTTGAACCTACAAACAGCACTTCGGCTTCAGGAAATTGTTTTTTGATTTCATTTGCAATTGCCAATGCAGGAAAAATATGTCCTCCTGTGCCTCCTCCGCTTATGATATATTTCCTTTTCTTCATATCAATTCTTCTGCTTTTAGTTCCTCTTTTTCTATTTCTCTGCTCACGCTCAAAATCACACCTATTGCCACACAACTCATCCAAATGGCTGTGCCTCCCGAGCTAACCAAAGGCAAAGGTTGTCCGGTAACCGGAAACAAGCCTACGGCAACCGCCATGTTGGTTAGAGCTTGAAAAATCAGTGGAAAACCCACGCCTAATGCCAATAGTTTATAATATTTTCCGGGAACTTTCTTGATGATAATAAATATTCTTAATCCTACGAGCAAATAGACAAACAATAGAATCAAGCCTCCGCTCAAACTATATTCTTCAATAATGATGGCATATATAAAATCCGAAACAGATTGCGGCAAGAAATTCTTTTGCACGCTCTTGCCGGGATTGAAGCCAATCAGTCCACCTTTTGCAATAGCTATTTTTGCCTGCGTAGATTGATAAGATTTGCTCATCATATCCGTACTTTCATCTGTATCATCCGATGAGATGAAATGCTCTATTCTGCTTTGCCAAGTATCCAACCGATTGGAGAAACTGTTTGGAAAGGCTTTGAACACCAGAATCATCATTACCACACCCAACAGTCCTATTCCAAATACCTTTATCAGATGTCTGAACGGATAGCCCGCCACAATTGTCAGCATAATAACCATTGAAAAAATCAATACTGCAGTCGATAGGTTTGCCGGAAAAATTAGCCCCACAATAATAAATACCCATACCCAGAAATTTTTCAGGGCTTCTGAAAAACCAATCTGATTTAATTCGTTTTTTCCTAAAAATCTTGCGGTGAACATCATTAAAAAAACAAAGGCCACCGTTGAGGGCTGAAAGCTTCCCAACATCGGAATCATAATCCACCTGCTTGCATTTGCTCCACCAATGGTTATGCCTTTTGTCAAGGTATAAATCAACAGACCAATCACCACAGGCAGCATGATTTTTGATAGATGTGAAAAATATTTTGCATTGAATTTGTGTACAACAAAAATAATCAGAACTCCGAGCGCCACGTGAATCAAATGTTTGAAAGCAAATTGCCAAGGTGTTATTTTTCCATAAACATTAACCAAATTGCTACTGGCACTATATACCGCCAGAAACGAAAACAGCATAAGCAAAACGGTGTATGCCCAAAGTTGTTGATCGCCGGTTATGTTTCTGAATAATTTTTTCATTTCTTCTTTATAATGTCTTTACTGCTGCGATAAATTGTGTTCCTCTGTCTTGATAGTCCAGATATTTTTCGTCTGTCTTTGCCGCCGGAGACAATAAAACCGTTGTTTTCGAGTTGCTTAAACCTCTGGCAATCTGAACTGCTTCTTTCATATTTTCTGCCACATATATCTTTTTAATCACCGACGAAAAAGTATGATATAATTTGTCATTATGTTTTCCAATCATGATGATGGCTCCCACCTTTTGTCTCGCTAATGACATCAGCTCCCAATAATCTGTTTCCCGATCATCACCTCCGGCAATCCACACCACAGACTCATCAATACTTTGCAAAGCAAAATAAGTGGCATTTACGCTGACTGCCTTAGAATCATTGATATAAGAAATCTCATCAATCTCTTTCACAACTTCCATACGGTGAGGTATCCCTGCAAAATCCTGAAAACGTTTTCTTAAATTATTTTTTCTAATTTGAATCAATTTTTCAGTCATTCCGGAAGCCAGATTTCTTCTATAGTCCTTGATGTGTGTTATACTCATTTATCTTACTTTTAAACTGATTATACTTATGGCGGCTAAAATGATTCCTATAATCCAGAATCTGATTACAATTTTATTTTCATGCCATCCCATTTTTTGAAAATGATGATGAATCGGTGCCATTTTGAATACTCTCCGTCCTTCTCCATATCTCTTTTTAGTATACTTGAACCAAAAACGCTGTATGATGACAGATGCATTTTCCGCCACAAAAATTCCGGCTAAAATCGGAATCAATAACTCTTTTCTGATGAACAGTGCCACAATGGCTATGATGGCACCAATGGTCAAACTGCCGGTATCGCCCATAAAGACTTGCGCCGGAAAAGTATTAAACCAAAGAAATCCAACCAATGCTCCGGCAAAACCACTGATAAAAACGGAAACTTCTCCAATATTCGGGATATACATAATGTTCAGATAGTCCGAAACAATAATATTACCTGAAATCCAAGCCAACAATGCCAAAGCTATAATTATGATTGCCGATGAGCCTGCAGCCAAACCGTCAATTCCATCGGTCAGATTGGCTGCATTTGAAACTGCCGTGATAATAAATACCACGATAAGAATAAAGAGCAGCCAAGACAATTTTGTCAAAGAAGGGCTTATGGTCGATAAGATTTCCTCATAATCCAATTCATTATTTTTCACCAAAGGAATTGTTGTTTTCAAGGATTTTTCCGGCGGATTAAATCTTTCACCTAATTTATGTTGAATGTTGATTTTGCTGTGATTTTCTGTTCTGATGGTAATATCATTATTAAACAACATCACCGCTCCCACAACAAAACCTAAAAAAATTTGTCCTAATATTTTAAATTTCCCTTGCAGACCTTCTTTATTTTTCTTGAAAACTTTGATATAGTCATCAGAAAAACCTATAAAACCCATCCAAATCAAAGCAAATAACAACACTTGAATATAGATATTTGTCAAATCATTGAAAAGCAGTGTAGGAATCAGAGTTGCCAAAATGATAATAATTCCACCCATGGTCGGCGTACCTTCTTTTTGCTTTTGTCCTTCCAAATCCAAATCTCTGACAATTTCTCCAATTTGCATTTTCCTCAACCTATTGATAATTTTTTTCCCTACAATCAAAGAAAACAACAAAGCTGTCAGAAATGCCATAACCGACCTAAACGAAATAAACTGAAAAAGTCCCGCCCCGGGTAAATCATCAAATATCTGTGTAAAAATGTGATATAACATAAGTGTTTTTAGTTATTGTGTTTGTGTGTTTTCTTTTGATTGATATTAAATATATTTCTGATTTCTTCTCTGTCGTCAAAATGATATTTCACCTCCTTGATTTCCTGATAATCTTCATGTCCTTTTCCTGCAATTAAAATGATATCGTTCTGGTTTGCCATTTGTGCAGCTGCCCTGATTGCTTGTTTCCGATCCGTGATGCGCAAAGTTTTCTTGTAATGTTCCGCCGGCACACCTTTTTCCATATCATCAATGATGCTGTCGGGGTCTTCATTTCTAGGATTGTCAGAAGTAAAAATCACCACATCGCTTAAATTTGTTGCCACCTCTGCCATTTCACTTCTTTTTGATTTGTCTCTATTGCCTCCGGCACCTACCAACGTAATCAGTCTATCTAAATTTTTAGGACGAATATTATTGATTGTCTTCAAAACATTTTCCAAGGCATCAGGCGTATGTGCATAATCTACAATTGCCACTTTCCCTTCGGGAGACAAAATGATTTCAAAACGACCGTCAACACTATTCAGCTCACTCAATATTTTTAATATATCAAAAGGTTCTGCCCCCAATTGCTCCGCTGCACCAAAAACCGCCAAAAGATTATAGGCATTGAAATCTCCAATGAGTTTTACCCATACTTCCATGTTGTTAATCAAAAGCAACATGCCCTTGAAACCTTGTTCCAGGATTTTTGCTTTATAATCCGCCGGATTTTTAAGTGCATAAGTCAATTTTTGTGCATTTGTATTTTGCAACATAAATTCACCATTCTTATCGTCTGTGTTGACCAAGGCAAAGGCATCGGTTTTCAATTCGTCAAAAAATCTTTTTTTTGTATCTCTATAGTTAATGAATGTATCGTGATAATCCAAATGATCATGTGTCAGATTAGTAAAAATAGCACCATCAAAATCCAAAGCTTGCGTTCTTTTTTGATCAATACCATGAGAACTGACTTCCATAAAAACATGCGATATGCCTTTCTCCTGCATTTTTGATAAATAGTGATTGATTATTAATGAGTCCGGTGTGGTGTGCGTTGACGGAAATTCTTGTTTATCAATCATTATCTTTACAGTGGAGAGCAATCCTGCTTTATATCCCAATTTCTTGAACAACAGATAAGACAAGGTGGCAATTGTTGTTTTTCCATTTGTTCCGGTTACACCCACCAGCTTCATTTTTTTTGACGGATGTTCATAATAATTCGCCGCCATCACGGACAAAGCAGCATGTGTGTCTTTCACTTGGATTTGTGTTATTTCCTTGGAAATACTATCCTGCCAGTCAGTCAACACCACCGCTTTTGCTCCTTTTTCAATAACCTGAGAAATATATTTATGCCCGTCGGATCGGGTTCCTTTGATGGCCACAAAAACATCTCCTTTTTCAACTTTTCTAGAATCAAATTGAATATGATTGATATGCATATCCACTTTGCCCGCAATTCTTTCCGGTTTTATGTTTATGAGTATGTTTTTTAAATTTTTCACGACAATTTCAATTCAATCAATTGATTTTTCTTTATTTTTTCTCCTCTTGGCACGGATTGATATCTCACCGTTCCACTTCCGCTAAGTCTTACTATTAAGCCCATATTTTCTAAGACATAAACGGCTTCTTTTGAAGACAATCCTCTCAAATCAGGCATAATTGTTTTATATTTTTCCAATATTTTATCTGCCCTGTCAGATTTATATTCATCTTCCAGCACAATGCTTTGTTCCTCCGGCAACTTGCCATAGATATAGGATGCTATTTCTCTAAACACGGGAGCGGCAACATCTGCTCCATAATATCCTTTTTCAGGATTCGGTTTATGCACTTCGACAATAATGGAATATTTTGGATTATCTGCCGGAAAATAGCCCACAAACGATGCTATATATTGTCCTTTTTGTTTCCAATATTCCGTTTGACAAGTACCTGTTTTTCCCGCCAATTTCAGATAGGGATCATTGATGTTCGTTGCCGTGCCTTCTTGCACAACACCCCTAAGCAAATCTTTCATCTTATGAACCGTTTCTTTTGAACAAAGCGATGAATTGAGCGCTTTGGGTTTATATTTTTTAATGGTTTTCGAAAACGATTTCACTTCATCAACGATATACGGTTTCATCATCTTTCCGTTATTGGCTATCGCATTATAATAGGTCAAAGTTTGAAGCGCTGTCAGCTCCACTCCATAACCATAAGACATCCACGGCAAAGACAATCCGCTCCAATTTTTGTCTTTAGGATTCGGAATAATCGGTGTTCCTTCTCCTCTGATTTCGATTCCTATTTTTTCATGCACACCAAAATTGTACAATCTGTTGACAAATTTTTGCGGATGCTCTTTATAGTTTTCATAGACCATCTTAACCACACCCACGTTCGAACTTTTTTCAAACACCTTTTTCAAGCTGATTTTTCCCAGTCCTCCTTTGTGTGAATCTCTGATTTTTGCATCATAAACTTCATAAACACCTTTTTCCGTATCTACTACACTGGATGTGTCTGCCACTTTATCTTCCAACAAAGCCATCACCGAAAACAATTTAAAAGTTGAGCCGGGTTCATGGATTTCATAAACCGCATAATTTCTTAATTCTTCATAGTCTCCAAGCTTATTTTTACCCAAATTAACCAATGCTTTAATGGCTCCCGTTTTGACTTCCATCACCACCACACTGCCGTGATTTGCTTCAAATTCTTGTAGCTGTTTTTTAAGTGAATTATGCGCAATGTCTTGAAAATCAATATTTATGGTTGTAAGAATATCATAACCGTTCTGAGGTTCCACATCGTTAATATCGCTTAGAGGTTTCCATATTCCGTAAGATATTTTTTGCTTTTTTTGCATGCCGTCTTTTCCGGTTAAATATTTAGAAAAAGAACCTTCAATGCCCACTCTGTTTCCATCTCCCCGATCAAACCCCAATGTTCTTCTCATGATTCCTCCCAAAGGATATGCTCTGATGGTATGTTGTTCCGCAATAAAACCACCCTTGTTCATGCCCAATTTAAAAATAGGAAAATTTTTGATTTTAGTATAATCCGAATAGTTAAGTTTTTTGACAATGGGCACATATTGTTTGTTGTTCTTGCGTGCCAAAACGAATTTTCTTTTCAAGTCTGATTTTTGTACTCCCAGAAATCTAGACAAGCTTGCTGCCAACTGATTCACTTGAGCTTTAAAAACCGATTCTTTGGGAACTGTCGGGTCAAAATAGATATCATAGTTGGGAACAGATGTTGCCAACACGCTTTTATCTGCAGCATAAATATTGCCCCGATTGGCAGGGATTCTGACTTCTCTGATGGTATATTTCTGCGCCAAGCTTCTGTATTTATTCCCCTCGATATATTGAATATGAATAAGCTTTGCTACGATAAACGCAGCAAAAACGAGAAATAAAAGATACACAATCAAACTTCTCCTAACGATATGTTGTGTCTCATTCTTCAATTTTTCACACTGATTTTTACGGGTCGTTTTTTTGGAAAAACAAAACCTTGGTCTTTTAGTTTAATATATACATCTGTTGCCATCTTTCTTTTGATTACTTGTGTTTTTAAATCAACGGCTTCAGAACTCAAAGCTTTGACATCTTTAGTCAGCTTGGTAATTTCTTTTACTTTTTGATCTGCTTCGTGCGACAGATTGATAACATAGATGCCCATCAGCACAACCATTAAAACAAACACCCAATTTCTTGGTGCTTCTTCATTGGTCAGATATTCTGCTTTTATGATTTGCCAGATGCTCATTCTTAAATTATATTTTTTCTGCTATTCTCAGTTTTGCGCTTCTTGCCCGCGAATTCTTCTCAATCTCATCATTATTCGGGACAATCAACTTCCCAACTTTTCTGAAAGGCACTTTCACATTGCCATATAAATCTTTTTCAGCTTGCCCTTCAAACATTCCTTCTCTTATATATCTTTTTACCAACCTATCCTCCAGAGAGTGATATGAAATCACGCTTAATCTCCCTCCTGTTTTGAGCAAAGCTGCCGATTGCTCCAAGAGTTTTTTCAAGGCATCTATTTCTTCATTGACCTCTATTCTGATTGCTTGAAAAAGTTTTGCCAAAAACTTATTTTGCTTAAGCTTTGGAAAATGCCTGGATGCGATTTCTATTAATTCTCCTGTTGTTTCAATTTTTTTTTCGCTTCTGGCTTTCACGATTGATTTTGCCAAAGTACCGGCATTTCTTAAATCTCCATACTGAGAAAAAATTATTCTCAATTCTCTTTCTTCATAGCCATTCACCACATCATGAGCAGACAGCTCTGCATTTTTATCCATTCTCATATCTAATTTCTCATCATATCTGATGGAGAAACCGCGTTCAGGCTTATTGATTTGATGAGAGGAAATGCCCAAATCTGCCAGAATACCATCCACTTTCACTATGGCATAGCTTCTAAGATGTTGTTTGATGTTGGCAAAATTTCCCTCAATCAATTCCAATCTGTCATCGTCAATTTTATTGCTAATGGCTTCTTCGTCCTGATCAAATGCGTACAGTCTGCCGTTTTTGTTTAAACATTTTAAAATTTCGGCAGCATGTCCACCGCCTCCATAAGTCACATCCACATAAACACCATCCGGTTTTATGTTCAGTCCGGATACAGATTCTTTCAACAGAACCGGAGTATGATATGGAATGGCATTATTCATCGTCCAAATCTCCCATTACATCCTCAGCCAAATCAGAGAAATTATCTAAACTTCCTTCCAAGAATTTCTCATACTCATTTTTGTCCCAGATTTGCAGAATATTGATTGCTGAAGCAATGACCACTTCTTTCTTCAAATCGAGTACATTCACCAAATCTTTCGGCACCTGCATTCTTCCTGTTCCATCTATATTCACATTTCTCACACCTGCGAGAAAACGGGTTAAAAATTCTATATTTTTTTTCTTGAAACGATTGAGCTTATTCAATTTTTCCATTAACTTGTCCCACTCGGTTTTGGGGTGCATTTCAAGGTTGTTTTGGAATATGGCACGTTTGAGAATGAAACCATCAGACTCAATATCAGCCAATTGCTTGCGCAACTCGGCAGGAAGCATAATTCTCCCTTTTGAATCCATTTTGCAATAATATGTTCCGTTTAGTGATTTCATCTCTATGATTTATAATCACCAAAAATATAAAATTTTTTGCATTTTTTACCACATTTTACCACTTTGTTGATAACTTTTTTATTGTTGTCTTATTTATTGTTTTTAAATATAGTCATTGATAAATCTTTAAAATAATCATTATATTATTGCGATAAATTTAAAACACAGTGCTCCAAAGACTTGCAAATGAATAGACATAAGTTATTTTATTGTCATACGACTACTTTTTCCACCTAAAATAAATTACAAAATCAGAGTTTCTATAGAGAATAATTTTGTTTTAGTCGCAACTTTTTCCATTTATCCGTATGGATAAAATGAAAAAAATTAATGTACATTTGACGTAAAAATTGAGAAGATGAACCTATTAAAAAACTTTTATGAATTCTACAAAACCGTCAACATTGTTTATTTTGCCATTGTCGGTGGTTTGTTGTTGTTTATGACTACAAGCTATTTTCTGTCTGTGCAACAAAATTTTGACATAAACACAAATCAAAATCAGATAATATTAGGTGGTTCTCTTGCCATTATTTTATCATTTGCAGCACAATATTTCTTTCGAATTTCTTTGAAGAAAATCGATACAAAAGCGGATATCAAAGATAAATTTTCGGGTTACTTCAATGCTTTTATTATCAAACTGGCTTTGTTGGAAGGTGCTGCCATGGTTAATATTGTCTTTTTTTACGCTTCAGCAAACAAAATCTATTTGATATTTGCCGGATTTATTTTGTTGTTATTGCTTTTGGCAAAGGCAAATCCCGACAAAATATCCACAGAGCTGAAATTGAATTCGGAGGAGAAAGCCTACATCAATCAGCCGGAAAAATATTTTTCTGATTTTTAAATTATTTTTTGTTTTTATTTATATATTTGCAATCCGAATTTGTTCAGTGAACACGATGGCGAGGTAGCTCAGGTGGTTAGAGCGTCGGATTCATAACCCGGAGGTCGAGAGTTCAAGTCTCTCTCTCGCTACATTGCAAACAGAAAAAACAACTTAGGAGAGTTGGCAGAGTGGTCGAATGCGGTGGTCTTGAAAACCATTGTGGGGCAACTCACCGGGGGTTCGAATCCCTCACTCTCCGCAAAAGGAACCCGTGGCGAAAGCTGTGGGTTTTTTTAATGAAAGAAAAATAACAATCCCAAAACACCGAAACTCCAAACGATATAATAGTCATCGCATCACTATTTTTAATTTAAAATGAATGATAATTACAAACATTTGCTAGCCGAGTGATACGATGACTCACAGAATTACAAACTTTTCCGGAATAAGCTTGTGAAACTCGACATGTAAATAATAATCCATTTTTCTATCAAGAAATCTCAATTAGTCCGCTTAAATAATCACCTATTGCCAGTGAAGCAGTTGCCGCCGGAGAAGGCGCATTGCCCACATGAATAATGTTTTGATCTCTAAGCACCAGAAAATCATCGACCAAATTGCCACTTTTGCTGATTGCTTGCGCCCTAATGCCTGCGCCACTCGGTGTCAAATCGTTTTCTTGAATTTCAGGAATCAGATTTTGCAAAGCTTTTGTAAAAGCTTTTTTTGACCAAGACCTATACATTTCATAGGCGCCATCTCGCCAATATTTTGCAGCAACTTTCAAAAATCCCGGATAGGTCAATATCTCAAATAGTTCAGGAAAGTTGAATTGCATTTTCCGATAAGATTCTCTGCCAAAAGCCAAGACGGCATTCGGTCCTGCTTCTACTCCTCCTTTCATCATTCTGGTGAAATGCACACCCAAAAACGGAAATTCAGGGTTCGGAACCGGATAAATCAAATTATTCACCAAATATTCTTTTTCTTTTTTTAGTCGATAATATTCTCCTCGAAAAGGGATGATTTTATAGTCTATTTTTTGTGTTTTTTTCGCCAGTTTATCAGAATATAAACCCGCACAATTATAAACCAAATCCACTTGATGAATTTGTTTATCAGTGATGATTTCCACTTGTTTTGTTTGCTTGATATCTAAGGCTTTTTCTTTGAAAAAAATTTCGGCATCATGGCTTAATATTTTTTTTAACAGACTTCTTGCCACCATATAATAATCAACAATACCGGTTTCGGGTACCCAGATTGCCTTCAATCCCGAAACATGTGGTTCATAGGCTTCAATTTCTTCAGCTTCCAGTTTTTTTAAGCCTTGCAAACCATTTCTCAATCCCTTGTCATACAGATCATTGAGCATGGAAAACTCTTCATTTTTTGTGGCGACAATCAGTTTTCCGCAAATATTATATTGCACTTTATTCTCGTCACAAAATCGTAGTAATTCCGCATAGCCTTTCCTACAATTTTCAGCTTTGAGACTTCCCGGCTGATAATAGATTCCGGAATGAATCACCCCGCTATTGTGTCCGGTTTGATGCATGGCAATATCGTTTTCTTTTTCAATGAGCATCAGCTTTATCTCAGGATGTTTTTGCAACAACTTGTAGGCAGTTGCCAAGCCTACAATGCCCGCGCCTATTACCGCAATTCTTTTAGGAGTATTTTGATTTGAAAAATGCACAACAAATTGTTTTTATACGGTAAAGTTAAGCGAGGCTTTTGACATAAAAAATGTGTTTTGTTTTATTTCATAAAAAAAACCAAGCTCGACAAGCTTGGTTTTTAATTTTTTATTTTGAAAAGATACTATCTGGTGATATTCAAAATTTCCATTTTAATCACTCCGGCAGGAACCGTTATTTCTGCAATTTCTCCCACTTCTTTTCCCAACAAACCCTTTCCAATGGGTGAATCTACAGATATTTTTCCTTCCATAGGATCTGCTTCACTTGCAGAAACCAAGGTATAAACCGATTCTTTTCCGGTTTTGTGGTTTTTTACTGTCACGGTGGAAAAAATCAAAACTTTAGATGTGTCCAAATTAGAATCGTCCAAAATTCTGGCATTGGCAAGAATGCCCTGCAATTCTCTGATTTTCCTGTCCACCCTGACTTGTTCTTCTTTTGCGGCGTGATATTCGGCATTTTCAGACAAATCGCCTTTATCTCTTGCTTCGGCAATTCTTTTGGTAATATCCGGCATTTCTTTATACTTTAAAAACTCTATTTCTTCCTTGAGTTTTTGCAATCCTTCGGGGGTTAAATAATTAATTTTTCCCATAACGTTCTAATTTTAAATATTATAAATAGAAATCCCACCTATATATTTCGGCGGGAATTCTCTTGCAAAAGTACAAAATTTTCCGGTATGTTTGCAACATAATAAATATCGGTGAAAAAAAGAAGCAAAAAAATCAACATTATCACTTTGGGATGCTCCAAAAATGTGTATGACAGCGAGAGTCTAATGGGACAACTTGCTTATAGCGGTTATTCGGTCTCGCACGAAAGCGATGAAAAAGCAGATGTGGTGATTATCAATACTTGCGGTTTTATTCATGACGCCAAGCAAGAATCCATAGACACTATTCTAACCGCCATACATGACAAACAAAACGGTCTGATTGAACAAGTCTATGTGACCGGATGTTTGAGTGAACGATATAAGAAAGAACTTCCGATTGAAATTCCGGAAGTAGATCAATATTTCGGCACACATGACATGATTAAACTGCTCAAAGTTTTTGGTGCGGAATATAAACACGAACTGATCGGCGAACGAAAACTCAGCACACCCAATCATTATGCATACCTGAAAATTTCAGAAGGCTGTGACAGAAGTTGTTCTTTTTGTGCCATTCCGATGATTCGTGGAAGACATATTTCCAGAGATATTGAAAGTTTGGTCAAAGAGGCTGAAAAACTTGCAGAGAAAGGTGTAAAAGAATTGATTTTAATTGCACAAGACCTCACCTTCTACGGCTTGGATATTTATGGAGAAAGAAAGTTAAATGATTTATTGAAGGCACTCACAAAAATTGACGGAATTGAATGGATTAGATTGCACTATGCTTTTCCGACGGGCTTTCCGGAGGAAGTGATTCAAACCATTGCGAAAGAAGAAAAAATTTGCAACTATATGGATATTCCGCTGCAACATATCAACGACGATATTCTCAAATCCATGAAGCGCGGACACAACAAAACAATCGCCAACAAGCTGATTGCCAAACTCAGAAAATCGGTACCTAATCTTGCCATTCGGACCACTTTGATTGTCGGATATCCCGGTGAAACCGAAGAAAAGTTTCAAGAACTCAAAGATTGGATACAAAAAATGCGCTTTGATCGATTGGGTGTTTTTTCTTATTCACACGAAGAGCAAACTCATGCAGGCGAACTCATCGATGATGTTCCCGAGCATATCAAAAAGGAACGTGTTGATGAAATTATGGCTCTGCAAAGTCAAATTTCATGGGAAATCAATCAGCAGAAAGTCGGAAATATTTATCGATGTATTTTTGATCGGATTGAGGATAAATATTATGTCGGACGAACGGAATTTGATTCTCCGGAAGTGGATAATGAAGTTCGGGTGGATGCTACGAAATATCAGATTGATTTGGGAAAATTCATACAAATAAAAATTACCAAAGCTGAGGCTTTTGATTTATATGGCGAGATTGTTTAGAGCAATTTGCCAATGATATCCTCGACACTTATGCCCTCGGCATCTCCTTTATAATTGAGCAAAATTCGATGACGCAGAATTTCAGTAGCAACATTTTTCACATCCTCTATGTCAGGAGAAAATTTTCCATTGACCAAGGCATTTGCCTTTGCGCCTAAAATCAAATTTTGCGAAGCTCTGGGACCTGCTCCCCAGTCCAAGAAAGATTTAACGATTTGCGGCGCTTCTTCTGATTTTGGTCTGGTTTTTCCAACCAGCTTAACGGCATATTCAATCACATTATCTGCCACCGGAACACGGCTTAATAAGTCTTGATAATTCAAAATTTGTTGTTTTGACACTACCGTATTCACCTGAGCATTTCTGTTTATGGTTGTGCTTTTCACCACTTCTACTTCCTCTGTAAAAGACGGATAATCCAAATTCAAAGCAAACATAAATCGGTCTAACTGTGCTTCAGGCAACGGATAAGTTCCTTCTTGTTCAATGGGATTTTGCGTTGCCAACACAAAAAAAGGTTTGTCTAAATCAAAATGACGATTGGCAATGCTCACACTTTTTTCCTGCATGGCTTCCAGCAAAGCTGCTTGTGTTTTCGGAGGTGTTCTGTTGATTTCATCTGCCAAAATAATATTTGAAAAAACAGGACCTTTGATGAATTTGAATTGTCTGTTTTCGTCTAATATTTCCGTTCCCAGAATATCCGATGGCATCAAATCCGGCGTAAACTGAATGCGTTTAAAATCTAAACCCAAGGCTTGGGCAACCGTGTGCACCATCAGCGTTTTTGCCAATCCGGGAACACCGATTAAAAGTGTATGCCCATTGCTCAAAATCGATAAAATGATTTTGTGAACAATATCATCTTGACCTACGATTATTTTGGCAACTTCGTGTTTGAGATTTTCTACATTCTGCCGAAGTTCTTTGGCTAGATTTACATCACTCATGCTTATTTTTTTATCCAGTTACTTTGAAACTTACAATCTTTATACGCCTTGTTTATTTTAATATAATTGTTTTTAATTTTTTCATTCATCCATTTCACCAAGACTTTTTCTTTTTTCTTTTCAAGCGCCATTTGCTTGATTTTTACATAATCTTTCACATAGTCAGCCTTGTGTGCCGGTATTTTTTTCTTCACATAAAGAATGCGGTAATGTGATTTTCCCGTAGGTTCTTTTTCCTCATATACTTCAGAAATATCTCCTTCGTTCAATTTTTCTACTTTTTTAAAAATTTTCGGATCCAAGGTAGTCAAATCCAACAACGACTCTCCGCTGGAGGGGTTCACCACTTTTCCTCCCATTTTTTTTGTGTTTTCGTCATCAGAAAATGCTTTAGCTGCTTCTTCAAAATCTAATTCTTTATCCAAGATTCTTTTTCTGATGGAATCTAATTTCTTTTTGGCGCTTCTTTGGTTTAGAAATCCAATTTCCGGAACCAACAGAATATGTCTTACAACACGCTCTTGTCCTTTGATTTTTTCGACCTGCAGAATATGCCACCCGAACTGGGTTTTAAAAGGTTCTGAGATGCTTCCTTCGTCCAGACTGAAAGCAACATCTTTGAATTCTTGCACAAAACCCGATTTTCTGTTGATCACATATTTTCCGCCGTCAGCCCTTGAACCGGGATCTTGAGAATACAAAACCGCTTGGGTTCTGAAACTGGAACCTTCTTCAATTGATTTTTTAATATTTTTAAGTTGGTCAATGACTTTCCTGACTTCTTCTTTATCCGGTTTTGGTTTAATCACAATCTGATAAAGTTCCACTTGCGTGCCGAATTCCGGTAGTTTATCTTTTGGGATTTTATCATAGAAATTTTTAATCTCCTCAGGACTCACATCGATATCTTTGACAATTTTCTCTTTCATTTTCTCGCTGTACTTTCTGTTTTTATCCAAAGTGGAAAGCTCATCTTTGAGTTCTTTCAATGTTTTTTTATTATAGAATTCCAGAACTTTTTCCATCGATCCCAGTTGGGCTTTCATGTAGTCAATTTGTTGAGAAACCATTCCGGTAATTTCTTTTTCAGAGACGGTGATTAAGGTGTCTTTTTTTGCTTCTTGCACAAACATTTTATCTTGCAACAAACTCTCCATAATATCACAAGTGCTGAGATTTTTAATCGGAATGCCTTGTTCTTTCAGTTGTGTTTTCATTCTGTAAATATCAGAGTTCAACACAATATTATCTCCTACAACCGCTGCTATTCCATCAATCTTCACTCGTTGTATCTTGGGTTTGACCGAATCAATTTTTTGTATGATTGAGTCTTTTTTTTGCACGATTGAATCGTTTTTCTTTCCGTTTTCTTGTGCAAAACTTACTATGGTAAATATAAAGGCAATGAGTGATATAAAGTTTTTATTCGTCATTCTTGTGTATTTTATATAATTCAAAATGTTTCTTTTTTATGGCTTCTTCTTTAATTTCTTTTTTGAGCTTGGCAATCACTTTTCTTTTTCTTTGGTTCAAAAGCAATTGTTTGAGATCTTCTTTAACAAAATTAAACGCCAAGGGTTCTCCTATATTTATCCTGTCTTTAATCAGCACCAAATATAAACCTAAACTATCTTTTAAAATAAATTTTTTACTTTTTTTTAGGATTTGCTTATCTCCCACTCTCGAAAACCTTGGCAATTCTTCTCTGAATGACTTCAAAGTATACCATTTTTCTCCTTCGATATCCATTTTCTTAAAAATAGGTGTCCTTTTCAGCAAGCTGTCTTTGTGTTCAATTTTTTTAGAAAAGAACCACTTTTGATATTTATATTTGTTTTTGTCAGCATCATTAAAAACGATATAAATGGGCTTGACCAAAGGTTCCTTGGCTTTGAAATAAGTTTTGTTGTTGTTGTAATATTTTTTTATGCTATCCACCGCAACAAAAGTATCCAGATATTTTTCTGCCAGCAAATCTTTATAAGTATCCATCAACAAATCTTTTTCATATTGTTTGACCAATTGATGAATTTGCAATGTGTCAATATTTCTTTTTGCACTTTCAACCAACAACGTCTCATATGCCCAATCTTCAATATATTTATTGATGGCAATCAGACTGTCTTCTTTGCTTTTCAGCATAGAGAAATCATTCTTGATATCTTCAAGATATAAGACCTTATCATAGACTTTTGCCAGAGGTGTTTTTTTCTCCTTTTGGTTGAACAAACTACAAGAGGAGACAAACAAACTCAACAGCAGCAATAGGCTAAGATTTGTATTTTGCTCTAACTTTTTTCCAAATATTTTCATTGAGTTTTACGGGATATTTCCGCTTGAGTTTTTTGAGCCATTCTTGCTCTAGATATTTTTGATATTCGTTGGTTATTTTTCCTTTGACCTTTTCAAGCTCAGGAGATTCCGGCGCCTTGATTTTTATACGTTTCAAAACAAAATATTGTCCGTTTTCTTTATATTGAACATATTTGTTTTTGTCAATTCCATGTGTTTTGACAAATGCATCATCGACATTATATTCTCTTTCTTTTGCCAAAATGGTTTCGCCTGAAAATTTCTTTTTGATATCGTCCAAGCTTTTATTTTTCTTTAGACATTTCAGGGCTTTTTTTGCTGTTTTCTTATGATCAAACTGAAGTGTGAGTACATCAAATCTTTTGGGCAGCTTGAATTTTTCTTTGTTGCTTTGAAAGAATTGCTTCAGTCCCAGCGTATCTTTGATGGATTTATTCCAAATCATATCCGACTTGATATAGAACATCAACAGACCGTTTCTGTATTCATTGACTATATCAGCAAAATCAGGATAGAATTTTTCCAGATTTTTATTGAAATAGTCCAATACTTTTTGATCTTTAAATTTTTCAAACAGCATTTTCACGATAATTTCTTTGTCTTTATATTGAGATTCGTCTTTATATTGATTTGCTGATAAATAGTGAAAGAAATCTGCATATTTCACATCCATTTCTCCATTGATGGTTATCAAAGTTTTATCTAGTAAATCACTTGATTTCGGGAATTTCCACATGGTTTTGAAAAAGTCTTTATTAATCAAGGCATATACCTTGGAAAGCGCTCCTTTCATATCGATTTTAAAATCTTTTTTCAAACGGCGAATCAGTTTTTCTCTACCCAATTTTGAGCGCTCGTCTCTGGTCACTTGATATCTGAGTTGTTGTTTTTCTTTTTCAAAAGGCTGCAAGGGATATTTGTTTAAGAGTTTTATGATGTGCCAACCGTATTTTGTATGAAAAGGTTTTGAGATATCTCCCGGATTTTTAAGTGCGAAAGCCTGATTTTCAAACTCCGGAATCATTTGTCTGATTCCAAACTCTCTCAACCGCCCTCCTTGCTTGGCGGAGCCTTTATCATCAGAGAATTGTTTTGCCAACTTGCCGAATTCTCCTTTGCCTGATTTCAGTTTGGTATAGATTTCTTCAATTCTGGTTTTGGCATCAGATTCCTTTTTTTTCGGTTCTCCTTTTCTGTCCATGGTCATGATATGTGCCACTTCAATATTTCCACGGGCAGGTCTTCTGTTCAAAACTTTCACGATATGATAGCCGAATCTTGTTCTGAAAGGTTTTGAAATTTTTCCTACGGGTGTGTTGTAGGCAGCCGATTCAAAGGGGTAGACCGTATGAAAAACATTGATATAGTCCAAATCTCCTTTGTTGTCTTTTGCAGAAGGGTCTTCTGAATATTTCACAACCAATGCGGCAAAATCTTTTGAAGCCAAAGCTTCTTTATAGATTTTCATAATCTTATTGTAGGCATTCAAGGAATCTTTCGGGCTTGCGTTTGGCGGAATTTGAATGAGTATATGTGCCACTTTCACATCTGTTTTCATACGTTCATACAACTCCTTGACCTGTTTGTCTATCAGCTCATCATCATTTAAATATTTTTTTGCCAAATCATTTCTGTAGCCTTTGAATTCTCTCTTGAATTTTGGAAGTGTGTCATAGCGTTTTGCATAGACATCTTCCAACTCCAGACGATAGTTGATGAATAGATTCAAATAGTTGTCGATATCTTTTTGCGTTTCATCTTGAACCAAATCCAGGTTTTTCGTGTACATTTTGACAAAGGTTTCCACTGTAACAGGCTTGTTGTTCACCCTCATCAGAATTTCTTTATCATCTTGCGCAGACAGGCTTAGATAGCCCAACAATACAAAAACAATTAAAATCTTTCTCATAATATATATTTTTAGGTTTCTGCAAATTTAAAATTTATTATGCATATGAGACTTATAACTCATCTTTATTTCGTTTTATTTTCCTACTTTTAACAAAAATTTATAACTCCCCAAGTCATAATGAAAAGGTTTAGTTTCTTTTTTTTTGGTATTTTGATTGGAATTTTGGTCACTTTGCTCTATTTTGAAAAGAGAAAAAATACGGAAATCAGACAACAGAGTAATGTCATTTTGGAAAACATCAAAAAACTCAATAAGCTTGTGGTCACGGAGGCTTATTTCAACGAGGTATATTCTTATTCCGATTCAAAAAAATATTTTTTCGACCAATTTGAGTTCAATAAAAACGCTGTTTTATCGGTTAATGCAAAAGTTCAGATTTCTTATGATTTAAGCCGGTTAAAAATCGATGTGGACTCAATTCAAAAAATTATCAAAATTGTCCGTATCCCCACGGCAGAAATCTCCATTATTCCTGATATCAAATATTATGATTTGCAACAAAGCAAATTCAATGCTTTCAGCAAAGAAGAATTGAACGAAATCAACAGAAAAGCCATTGAACGTATCAAATCAAATATCAATATCCAAGCCTTGGAAAAACAAGCAAAACAAAGGTTGTTGGAAGAACTTCAAAACATTTATGTTCTAAGCAAAATCTATAATTGGAAAGTTGAAGAAGGTGCCTTGGCAAAATTAAAAGACGAATTGAAACTCTAGGATAATTTTTTCATGCTTATGGCTCGGTTAAGCTTTAGAATCCGGAGATTTTTAGAGATGAGTTTGTAAGGGTTGCTTTTGTTCTCTGCCGGCTTTCATTCATTTCAGCCATTTTCTCTTTCAAATTTGCTACAAGTTTAATTTCTTTCGGTGCGTTAGCAAAAGACATACTCTTTGGCAAGTTTTGGGTCTGAGCGTTGGCTCGTGTGAATTGCAAATGTGTATGGCTTATAGTAAGGCTTTCAGTTCGTTATATCTATCAAATCTATATGTGCCTTTTTTACTATTGTTACTTTCAAACGCTTGTTTATTATATATTCTCGTCAGTTTTTTATTACCAGCAATCTCATTTCTAATAATTTCATCATTTTCAATAAGTTCAAGTTCAGAAAAGAGATACCATTCTGTTAAAATGTCTTTGTAACGCTGGTTTGTACGATTAGCATTAACTGTTAAGTAATTATATTTATCTAAAAAGTCAACTGTCGAAATAGTATTGATTATTTCCAGTATTTGCTCCATTGTTTGAGTATCTCCTGATAGAAAATCCCATAGTTCTGATGCTACAAGTGTTTCATCTTTATCAAAGTACTTAGTCATATTAATTATCTGCCCTAAAAACCTATCTTTATCAAAACTTGTTTCGGGTTCATTTTCAATATCAACTGTTGGGTCAAATGGAAATCCCATATAAAACAAAATTTCCCTATCTGGAAACTCTTTATATAATGCTGCTTTCCCTTCTAAAATTTTTTGTTTCTCTCCTTTCATTTCACCTGAATTTGGTTTCACAGATTTTAATTCAATTGCACAAACAGTATCATCATCTAAAATAAAGACATCAGCAGAAAAATCCATTGCATCTATTAAAGCATCATCATAATTAGTAAACAATAATTGATTTTCGATATCTAAATCCGGACTTTTTGTTGAAGTACTAAGGTCAGCAATAATTTTACTGATATGATTCCTTTGTGATTGATTAATTTTCAGATTTCCTAACCTTCCTGATGTGTATTCTCTTTTCTCTCCATGACTTATATGATGAGAAATATTTTCAAAAAATGTTTGACCAAGTGTTGTATTTAAACCTTGTAACCAACTGCTCAACGAAATGAAAAAAGGGATATCTGAAACTTTATCTTCAAATTTGTCAGTAAAAGCATTTAAAAATGCTTTGTGAAATGGTGCATTTCTGTTTTGCGAAGCATCTTCTGGAAAACTGTCAAATCTGCTAACAAGAGTTTTTATTACTTCTGTTGCGATTTTTTCTTTGATTTTATTATCTAATGCCATTATTTTTTCTCCTTTAAATGAAATATTATTTCTGAATATGCATTTCTATCCTTTTCAACACGATTTAAAACTGGTCTCTTGTATTTATTGACTATTTTCATACCTGCCATTTCTGCTATTTTAGGATATAAACCATATTTGTCATTCGCTACTAAAAAAATATCATAATTGTCTTTAAGGTATTTTTTACTATTTAAAAGGACTTCTGCAATTCCTTTGGCATAACTTTCTCTTGCTTCACGTCCTTGACCTTTGTGTAACGGGCCTATTTCTAATTCGTCTTTTCTTTCAAAACCGAATAAATCATAAGAATATGCGTGTTGTTCATGATAGTCAATTAGTCCAACATAAGGTGGACTTGAAAAAATTCCATCAATTTTTTGCGTTTTAACAATTTTAGAAAATTCTGGTTTTTTACGGTTAAGCTCTGAAACTATATTAATATTACGACTGTCTCCGGTTAAACAAATTTGATTTGTATTGGTTCTTAATTTATCAAATTGTTCTAATCGTTTTAAAGTGTCTTTTGTGTATCGATTCCACCAACTATCAATTGAAAATAAAGGTTTACATATTTTTCCGTGTTTTTTACAGTAATAGGTAGTAATCTGAGGTTCAAAAAGTGTTGCTAAATCCGAATGGGTTGTTGCTCTACAAGAACGAATAGTTCGACTTAAAACAATACTTAAAATCCGTTTTGTTGGAATATCTTTTATTTTCTTAATTTCATTAAAAACAAAATCAATTTCATCTCTTATAACCTTTGTAAACCATTTATCTAAAAAGGTTTCCGACTTTTCTTGTTTGAGTTCTATTTTATACTTTTTAATTAGATTCTCATAGATAGGTAAAAAGTTTTGCTCTTTTTCTTTACCATAAGACTTTTCGTCTATTTCTTTTTGTCTTACTTTATATTTGAATTCAGGTGATGGAAAATATTTTGCATTGAAGACTTTTAATTCTTCTAATAATTCTGCTTCAAATTCTGTATTACTTCTACTTTTAAGGTAATCTTTTAATTTTAATGAGATTTCTTTTGCTGTCTCTTTAATCAATTTAAAATCATATTTGCCAATCTTAGAATTGCTTATTTGTGTATTAAATGCTGAAACATCTATACCAATTGCATTTATTCCTAATTCATTTGCTTGAACTAATGTTGTTCCTGAACCACAAAAAGGGTCAAGAACAATATCCCCTTTTTTAAAGAACACTTCTTTTTTAAATTTATCAGTATGAGAATCCAAAAAATATTCAACTAATTGAGGTATAAATTTGCCTTTGTAAGGATGTAACCTGTGAACGTGTTTTGTTGTTTCAGATTCTTTATATTCAGCAAAAGATAATGTCCAATTTAAATCATTACCTAATTTATCTTTCCAGCGTTCTTCTTTTGTTTTATTATTTTGTTGATAATATTTTAACAAATCTTCTTTTAAAACCTGAGTACTTCCGTTATCACCAATTTTTGATACTCTGCCATATTGGATTAAGTATGAAATATTTGAAGTAGTAACCTGTTTTTTTAGGTAATTTGTTGCCCATTTACTGGCTTCCTTTATTGTTAGTAATTCTGGCATTATAAATTTAATTTTGATTGTGTTAAATTCTTTTGTTTTAAATATTCAATTTTTTGTTCAGCTAAAACAAAAACTTCATTGTTACAATTCGTTTCATAAAGTTTTTTGGCAATAAAATCACTGTAAAATTCTGCTTTAAGTATCGATAAGTCTAGCTTAAATGTTGTAGCTAATTTTTCTAAGCGTCTTTCATCAAACTCTCGTTTCCCATTTTCAATTTTACTTAAATTAGCAGAATCTAAATCAAGTTTAGCTGCAAGTTGGGTTAATGTTAACTCGTTTTCAGTTCGTAGTTTTCTTATATATTCTCCAAATGTTTCTTTCATTTGACTTTTTATTTATGACTTGTCAATATTTGACAAATATATAATAAATTTTCAATTAATACTGTTTGTGAGATGAAGATTTTACTCTTTTATTTTTTCAAGGTTGGATTTTGTGTGTTGGCAAAAATAAATGTGTAAAATGTGCGGTGGGTTTGTAGGCTACATCAGCAATGCACCAAACTTTGTTTAATGAAACCAACTTTGAGGCAATCAATTAGTAGCCATTAGCATTTATGTAAAAGCAGTAACTTAGGTAAACATAAAATTATAATAACCATTA
>CAZAXU010000005.1:2862-61565 GCA_964489245.1 uncultured Flavobacteriaceae bacterium | reverse complement strand
AAAACCTCTTGCAATTTTGTGAGAGGTTTTTTTGTGAATAAAAATCAAAATGTTTAACAATCAAACTTTAACAAATCTTTTAATAGATTTTAACAAATGTTTTTTGATAATTTTTTCTAAATTGCGGAGTTATTCATGAAAACCATGGACTAATAATCAATTTATAAAAAATAATTAAAATGAAGAAAATTACGCTTTTAATTTCACTTATCTTTTTTTCAATTTCCGGATTTTCTCAAATACATAATGTTAACCCTGATCCGCATGGAGAGCCTTGGATTGTAGGAGGCTTGAGAATTCCTTCAAAAGAAGAAATTAATAAAATTCCAGTCATTCAATTATCTGAAAGTCAGTTAAATAAAGTTGCTCTGCCTTCTTCCTTAGATAATACTACAAAGCGGTATTTCAGACCTGTTTTTAACCAGACAGATGGATGTTGTGCACAGGCAAGTGGGGTGGCATATAATTTTACTTATGAAATGAATAGAGCTAAAGGCACAAGTGCTAATATTCCGGCAAATCAATTTCCCACACACTACACTTATAATTTTTTGAACAAAGGAAGTGGAAGTGAAGGATCATGGTATATGGATGGTTGGGATATTATTAAAGCAAATGGTTGTCCAACGGTATCTGCATATGGAGGTCTCGCAACCGGAGGAGCAAAACGCTGGATGACGGGTTATGCAAATTATGAAACCAATATGCACAATAGAGTGAAAGATTACTTTGCAATTGATGTGAGTACGCCACAAGGATTGGAAACTTTGAAGCATTGGATGTATGATCACTTAGATGGTTCTTCAGATGGAAGTCTTGCTAATTTTGCCGCGGGTGCTGCAAATTTTGGCTTTGAAATGAATAGCAATAAGGTCGTTCATTGGGGATATCAATTAAACCATGCCATGACTTTTGTAGGTTGGGATGATAATATTTCTTATGACTATAATAACGATGGACAAATCACCAACAATATCGATATAAATAATGATGGCATTGTGAATATGAAAGATTGGGAAAAAGGAGCCCTAATCATGGTAAATTCTTGGGGGTTGTCTTGGGGAAATAACGGAAAAGCTTATGTGATGTACAAAACATTGGCAGACGATAGTCGTGGTATTGTGGGGCATAAAGCATTTATTATTCATGTGAAACAAGCACAAGCTACTCAATTGATTATGAAAGTAAAAATGGAGCATAGTTCCAGAAAAAAAATTACTGTTTCTGCAGGAGTTTCAACAAATGTAAATGATACGGAGCCTGAATATGTTTTAGATTTTCCGTTGTTTAATAAGCAAGGAGGAAACTTTCCGATGAGAGGGAATTCTTCGGCAGCAATTGAAATATCACTTGATATTAGTCCGCTGTTGAGTTATGTTAATCCTAATGCAAACGCCAAATTCTTTCTAAAAGTGACTGAAGATGATCCGAATTCTCAAGCATCCGGGCGTATTTATGACTTTATAATTCAGGAAGCGGGAGGAACAGAACATACTTGTTCACAACATTTGGTGACAATTAACAATAATAGCACGACCTATATGTCTTTGGTTACGGGTGTGAATTTTGCATTTCCTCAAATAACAAATACCAGTTTGCCTAATGGAGAAACCGGCGCTTCATACTCTCATCAATTGAGTGCAACAGGAGGCGATGCTCCATATTTGTGGAATATCGTGCATGAAGTCACCGAGACAAGTATTTCTGAGAGTTTTCCATCCATTCAAAGCAATCAATTGACACCAACCAGTGAAGATGACGGCTATGCCACTCAGGCTATAGGATTTGATTTTCCGTTTTTTGGAGAGACTTATAACCAATTGTATATCAGTACTGACGGAAGTATAATTTTTGAACCGAATTTTACTTATTTGAGAACTGAATCTGCAATTAAAGGAAATAAAGTGATAGCTGTTTTTGCATCTGATTTAAAATTATATCCGGCGGATGGAGACGGACTTTTTTATGATGGAGATGCCAATCATGCGACTTTCAGGTGGAAAACATCTTTGTTTGGCAATCAAGCGGCGAATATTGATGTGGCGGTAACGTTATATCCCAATGGAGAAATTAAATATTTTTATGGGAACAATATCACAACCGGATTGAGTTGGGCGGCAGGTGTTTCCGATGGAAAGGGCAGTAGTCTGATTACGAGTATTTCAGGTTTATCTAATCCGAGTAATAAACAATTCAAATATAATCAGCAGCCGTTTCCTATGGGAATGGAAATTTCCGGTGATGGTATTTTCCAAGGAACCGTTCCAAATGAGGTCAATACTTGGAATATTAAATTTAAAGTGACCGACAACAATAATATATCTAAAACCAAAACATTGCCGTTTACAAGTGCTACCTTAGGCGTTGAAGAGTCTAATTTGGTTTTGCTTAATTGTTTTCCCAATCCCGTGAAGGATTTTGCAACATTTTCTTACAGACTGGATAATGACGAAGATGTTAACTTATCGGTTTATGATATTTCCGGAAAATTTGTAGAGCGCTTGGTTCGTCAAAAACAAAAACAGGGAACATATAGAATTATATGGAAACCTAATTTAAAGAAAGGAATTTATTTTTATAGATTGAAAACAAGCAAAGGAACTTTTGGAGGAAAGGTTATCGTAGAATAAAATATAATTTATGATAAAAAACACGCTCATTCAAGACGAATGAGCGTGTTTTTTTAGAGGGAATCATATAATTAATAATGCTGCAAAATCAGATGGGAAATCCCATTTGATCCAGCTCTTCCAAATTCTTGGCGATATCTTGGTCGGTTACGCTATAATCTTTTATTTCTCCGGAGAAGTATTTGTCATAAGCGCCTAAATCTATATGTCCGTGTCCGGAAAGATTGAATAAAATGGTTTTTTCAATACCTTCTTGTTTGGCTTTCAGAGCTTCACGAATGCTCTGTGCAATGGCATGTGTAGATTCAGGAGCAGGAATGATTCCTTCTGCTTTTGCAAACATGATTCCCGCTTCAAAACTTTCGATTTGATGCACGGCATTGGCTTCAATCAGTCCGTCTTTCAGTAATTGGCTGACAATGCTTCCTGCACCATGATATCTGAGTCCGCCGGCATGGATTGTCGGAGGAATGAAATTATGTCCAAGTGTATACATAGGCAACAAAGGAGTCATGCCGATGGTATCTCCAAAATCATATCTGAATTGTCCACGAGTGAGTTTAGGGCAAGATTCAGGTTCAACTGCAATCATTCTTGTTTTTTTGCCTTGTGTAAGATTGTCTTGTAAGAAAGGAAAGCTGATTCCCGCAAAATTAGATCCGCCGCCAAAACATCCGATAACAATATCGGGATAGTCGCCAATTTTTTCCAATTGTTTTTTTGCCTCTTGTCCGATAATGGTTTGGTGCAATAAAACATGATTTAAGACAGAGCCCAGTGAATATTTTGTTTTAGGATCTTTTACCGCCATTTCAATAGCCTCTGAAATCGCGATTCCCAAACTTCCGGGAGAATTCGGGTCTTTTGCCAAAATTTGTTTTCCTGCTTCTGTTTTATCACTCGGAGAAGGATAAACCTCGGCACCCCAAATATGCATCATTGATTTTCTGTAAGGCTTTTGTTCATAACTAACTTTGACCATAAACACTTCAAGCTCGATTCCGAAAAGTTGTGTGGCATAGCTCAAAGCACTTCCCCATTGTCCTGCGCCGGTTTCAGTGGTGATTTTTCTGATTCCTTCTTTGTAGTTATAGTAGGCTTGAGGAACGGCTGTATTAGTTTTATGAGATCCGGCAGGGCTTACACCTTCATATTTATAGTAGATCTTAGCCGGAGTATCCAAAACTTTTTCCAAATGATAAGCACGGATTAGGGGACTTGGTCTCCAGATTTTATAAATATCTTGCACTTCATCAGGAATATCGATGTAGGGCTCGGTAGAAACTTCTTGTTTAATCAATTCCATAGGCAGAATCGGTTCCAAGTCTTCCGGACCAATGGGTTGCTTTGTTGCCGGATTCAAAGGCGGCAAAGGCTTGTTAGGCATGTCGGCAACGATATTATACCATTGTGTTGGCATTTCTTTTTCGCTTAATAAAATTTTTCTCTCTTTTTTCATAATCTATTGGTTTTTATTGATTGATTTTTCTGCATTAAAAAAGGCGTGCCATAACCGACACGCCTTGAAAAGCTTATTTATTCTACTACAATAGAGGTTATGGGCGATTAGATTTTTCTAATTGCCACCACCAAGATAAAGTAGTTGATATGTTCAATGATTTGATTCTCATTACAAGCACAAATATATTTATTTTTTTTATAAAACAAATATTTTTATAAAATTTTATTTCCTTTCGTGTTCTAAAAATGTGTTTGTCTGAAAAAAGATAAGGAAGATATAAACTTTATAAATTTGAACAATTCTACTATTTTTCGGGTTGATTTATATCGGAAAATGTGTATTCTTACGTCTGACGAAATTTGTATATTTGTTTTCATAAATAAATTCTATGAAGTTTTTAATCATAAATGGTCCAAATTTAAACCTCCTGGGGAAAAGAGAACCGGAAATTTACGGTTCCAGAAGTTTTGAAGATTTTTTGATCGAGTTAAAAGATAGATTTTCCGATATTCAAATTGATTATTTCCAGACCAATCATGAGGGGCTGATTATTGACAAGCTACAAGAAGCAGATGGAGTTTACACCGGTGTTGTGTTGAATGCAGCAGGCTATACGCATACATCCATTGCTATTGGTGATACGATCAAAGCCGTTGGAACTCCTGTGGTTGAAGTGCATATTTCAGATGTATATGAACGAGAAGAATATAGACGAAATTCTTATGTTTCTCCGGTGGCTTATGAAGTAATTATAGGGAAAGGACTTGAAGGTTATGCCATGGCATTGGAGAGCTTACTGAAATTTTTTCAATAGCTTAATTTATATCTAAGAACGGTATTAAAATCATGGGACGAAAATCCTTTTTAAGTTGGAGTAGTGGAAAAGATGCCGCTTTGGTGTTGCTCAAGCAACATATGGAATTGAAGGCACCTAGTCTTTTATTAACAACCGTAAACAAAGACTTTCAACGGATTTCTATGCATGGCGTTAGAATTGAATTGTTAAAACAACAAGCCAAAAGTCTCGGGTTAGATTTATTTCAAATTTTTTTGACACAAGATGTCAGTATGGAAGATTATAACAAGGCAATGTCAACAGCTTTGAAAAAATTGAAGGCAAAAGGTTTTTCCGGAGCTATTTTTGGCGATCTTTTTTTAGATGATTTGAAAGCGTTCAGAATCAATCAGTTGAGCAAGGAAGGTTTTAGTGCTGAATTTCCTCTTTGGAAACAGGATACTAAAAAAACAGCAATGGAGATTATTCAATGCGGCATTAAAGCCGTTGTTGTCACGGCTGATGCCAATAGGTTGGACAAAAATTTTGTAGGACGTTTATATGATGAAGATTTTTTGAATGATTTGCCGGAAGATGTAGATTGGTGTGGAGAGAATGGAGAATTTCATACTTTTGTTTATGATGCGCCGAATTTTGAATACCCTATTGATTTTGTCATGGGAAAAAAAATTTATAGAGAATATAAGCCTTGTTCAAAATCTGATAGGAATTCATATAAAAAAGATGCTGAAAACACCACGAACAAGTGGCATACGGGTTTTTGGTATGTGGATTTGATTCCGTCAAAATAGACTTGGCATAAGTCGATTAAAAAATCTTTTAGATAATTGACAAAATAGTCTTATTTTTAAGCTTTAATATATTTTAGTCCTTTTTATATGGAAAAAAGAGAAAAATTTATTCAAGAAATGCAAGCAGGATACACTTTCAAAGGTGATTCTTTTGTGCTTGGCGCTGCAATGTTGGAAGGAGAACCCATAGAAGGTTTACACGTAAAAGTGCCCTTATCCACTTTAAACAGGCATGGGCTGATTGCCGGTGCCACCGGAACGGGAAAAACAAAATCCTTGCAAGTGATGGCAGAAAACTTATCTGAAAAGGGAATTCCCGTTTTGTTGATGGACCTGAAAGGAGATTTAAGCGGTTTGGCAAAGCCCAGTCCCGGACATCCGAAGATTGATGAACGAATGCAAAAAATAGGTTTAGAATTTACACCTAACGGTTTTCCTGTTGAGATGTTGTCATTGACAGGAAAAGAAGGTGTTCAATTGCGTGCCACGGTTTCTGAATTTGGTCCGATTTTATTGTCTCAAATTTTAGATTTAAATGATACACAAGGGGGAATTGTTGCAGTTTTGTTCAAATATGCAGATGATCATAAATTGCCTCTGGTTGATTTGAAAGATTTCAAGGAGCTGATCAAATGGGCAACGGGAGCAGGAAAAAAAGATTTCCAGTCGGAATACGGCAGAATATCTACTGCTTCAACAGGCTCTATCTTGAGAAAAATAGTGGAACTGGAACAACAAGGCGCCGATTTGTTTTTTGGAGAACCTTCTTTTGAGATTGATGATTTAATGCGTATAGATGATAAAGGTCGAGGAATGATCAGTGTGGTTCGTTTGACGGATATTCAAGATAAGCCTAAACTTTTTTCGACTTTTATGTTGCAATTATTGGCAGAAATTTATGCCAAAATGCCTGAACAGGGAGATGCAGACAGACCTGAATTGATATTCTTTATAGATGAAGCGCATCTGATTTTTAAGAATGCTTCTAAAGCGCTTTTGGATCAGATTGAATCCATTGTGAAGTTGATTCGTTCAAAAGGAGTGGGAATTTATTTTGTCACACAAAATCCGCGTGATATTCCGGATGAAGTTTTGGCGCAATTGGGTCTAAAGATTCAGCATGCTTTGAGAGCATTCACTGCCAAAGATCGAAAGGCAATTAAGTTGGCATCACAAAATTTCCCGATATCGGAATATTATGATACTGACGAAGTTTTGACTTCTTTAGGAATAGGAGAAGCTTTGGTTTCCGTTTTGGGTCGTAAGGGACGTCCCACACCCTTGGCTTCCGTGATGATGCGTGCACCGATGAGCAGAATGGATATCTTGGAGAAGAAGGAATTAAAAGAAATTATTGAAGATTCCGAACTTGTAGAAAAATATAAGGAAGTTGTAGATAAGAAAACAGCCTATGAAATTCTCAAAGTGAAAATTGACAAAGCAGAAGAGGTTGTTGAACGGAAAAAAACCGCAGCCAAGAAAAAACACGAGAAAAGTATGATTGAAAAAGTGGCGAAAAGCTCGGTAGGCAGAATGATTATCAGAGAGGTGACACGTTCTCTATTGGGCGTGTTGGGAATTTCGAGAAGAAGAAGATATTAAGTGTTAATGTTTTGCTAAGGCTTGAAACTTGTTTTGATATTTAGTCGAAATTTGTTGTGTGAAAAACGGATAATGTAAGATATGGGAAAAGACATGAAAAATATACTATTTTTGGCGGGAATCTTAATGTTGATGCAGTCTTGTCAAGGAACGAAAGGAGATTTTATTATCAGTAAAAATAAAGTCGGAAAACTGACTGACAGCACCAAGATTTATCAGATGAAACAATTGTATAAGTCTGATTCAATTGTAGAAAACATGCAAAATGCTTCTGCTTTCGGTGTTTATGAAGAATATACAGTTTATGACAAGCAAACCAGGAAACCTTTATTGACTGTTGTTCCCGTAAAAATTAACGATTCTGCTTCGCTGATTAAAACAATTGAAATCAGGAGTGATATTTTTAAAACAGCCAAAGGAATTTGTTTGTCTTCCGAGTTTGAGAAAATTCAATCAAATACTAAGATTAATAAAGTTGAAGAGACTTTTAAATATATTGTGTTGTATCTGGACGAATTCAATGCTACGATTGATATAGATAAGGATGTTTTACCGCTGAGTGCGCAACACAACAGATCTGTTAAAGTGGATGAAACCCTTATTCCAAATGATGCCAAAATGAGTCACTTCATCGTGTTTATGAATGAGTAGCGTATGGCTCACTTTCTACAAAGAATAGCTGAAGAACTTGTCAAAGACCCCGGTTTTTTGCACAAGACCATCGTTTTGCCAAGCAAACGATCGGGTATTTTTTTGAAAAAAGCCATTATAGAAAAACTTCAAAAACCTGTTATCAGTCCGAAAATCATAACAATTGACGAATTTATTGAGCAACACTCGCCTTTTCAAAAAATTGATTGGCTGCCTTTGCTGTTTGAATTCTATCAAGTTTACAGGAAAACATATAAAGAAAAAACGCAGAAATTTGATGAATTTTTGAAATGGGCACCTTATATCTTGCAAGATTTCAATGAGTTGGATACGTTTTCAGCGGATGCAAAAGAAGTGTTCACATATATTCTTGAAGTCAAAAAGATTGGCGATTGGGAACTCAAAGATACGCAACCAAAACTGGTTAAAGACTATTTGCAATTCTATGCTTCATTATATGATTTATATCGGAGTTTGAATCAAAGTTTGTCTGATAAAAAGCTGGCATATCAAGGGATGATTTATAAATATGTTGCAGAGCATATAGAAGAAATATCAAATCGTTTCAAACAAGAAGAATTATTTTTTTGTGGTTTCAATGCACTAAGCAAAACAGAAGAAAAAATATTCAAACATTTGGCGAAAGAAAAAAAAGCTAAAATTTTTTGGGATGCGGATCAATATTATCTTAAACCTGAATTTGAAGCAAGTTTATTTTTGAGAAAATATCAAAAGGAATTTGATACGTTCAATTGGATTTTTGATGAATTTTCCGAACCCAAGCAAATCGAAATTATAGGCGTTCCAAGTCCAAGCACACAAGCGCAAGTAATTGCCGATATCATCCAAAAGAAAATTTCAACCACCACCGCTAATGTTGAAGACCGTTTGCTGCAAACAGCGGTAGTGTTGAATGACAACAATTTGTTGATACCGATTATCAATAGTTTGCCGGAGAATTTATCTGCAGTGAATATCACTTTGGGTCTTCCCATAGGGCAATTGCCGCTTACTCAATTTTTTGAGCAAATCATCAAACTGTATTATGAGTTGGAGCAATTCAATCGATTTAATTTGGATACAATAGCCGGGCTGATGCATCAGACCTATTTGGAGCAAATCATTGGTAGAGAAGAATTTGACGCCAATCAGAAATTATTGGAAAAACTATCGGGATATCGAACAAAAATGATTGTGCAAAAGCATTTATTCTCCATGATTACGGAAAAACATAAATTGCTTAAACAGATTTTTATCAAAGACTTTGATGTCAAAAGAATTTTTGAAATATTTTCATTGCTTATCAAATTGTTCGGAGAAAAAAACATTTCTGATTTAGATAAATTGGCTTTGGTCAGGTTGGAGAAAATATTTGACTATTTGAAAAGTTTTGTATTGGATTTTGATCATATCAGAGACATGAAAACTTTTCAAATTTTGTTCAGGAAGTTCTTGCATCAGGAGCGACTTTCGTTTGAAGGAGAGCCCTTGGAAGGACTACAAATCATGGGAATATTGGAAACCAGATTGTTAGATTTCAACCATTTGATCATCACCTCGATGAATGAGGGTGTTATCCCTAAAGGAAAAAGTGAGCATTCCATCATTCCGTTTGAACTTAAAAGAACTTTCGGTTTGCCAATGCACAGAGAGCAAACTTCTGTGATTGCCTATCATTTTTACAGACTATTGCAAAGAGCAAAACATATCACATTGCTATATAGTACGGATATTTCAGGATTAGGCTCTACAGAACAAAGTAGATTTATCACGCAGTTGGAAAATGAATTAGATACTTCCATACATCAAATTTCAAAGAAACAACTCAAGCTGAATACCACCCTTGATATAAGAAGTTTGGAGCGGGTTGAAAAAACGCCGGAGCACATCAGGCATTTGCAAGACATGGCAAAAGAAAAAGGTTTTTCGCCTTCGGCAATGACATTGTATATTAAAAATCCGATTGAATATTATAAACGATATATTCTCAGGCTGGAAGAAGTTGAAGAAATTGTTGAGGGAATTCCGGCCAATGTTTTCGGAAATATTGTTCATAATGCGTTGGATAAGCTGTATAGCGCTTTTGAAGGAAAACAATTGGACGATTTTGATATTGACCAAATGCTGAAAACCTATGAAACCGTTACAACACGGGTTTTTATTGAGGAAACTTATGGAAAAAACCTAAAGAAAGTTCCTGAAATAGAGGGTAAGAATCTGATAGCTTTGGAAGTTATCAAAAAGAATATCAAGGATTTGATTTTGGTTGATAAAGCGCTTTTGGATACGGGAAATATTCTTGAAATATTATCTGTGGAAGAGGATTTTAAGGTTCCCATAACAATTGCTGAAGACAGAGATGTTTTTATCCGTGGAAAAGTGGATCGGATTGATCGACTGAACGGACAAGTTCGGGTGATTGATTATAAAACAGGTAATGTAAATCTCAGAGAAATAACTATCAAACCCAAGACTGAAGACTTGACGGATATTTTAGAAAATCCCGATAAATCAAAACTGTTTCAGTTGCTCACATATGCTTGGTTGTTTTATCATGCCGAGAAAGAAGCACTGCCCTATGAGGTTGGCATTTTGTCCACACGAAAAATCAAGAAAACTTTGCTCAAAGGAAAGCCGGGAGAAAGTTCACTGATTGACAGCTCGATTTTAGATGAGTTTGAAAGTCTGCTTAAAAAACTTTTAAATGAACTTTTTGATCCTAAAACCGCTTTTGTTGAAAAGCAGGAATAAAGCTTAGATATTTCGCGTTGCTAAAAAATAGTTGGTTTTTTTGGTTTTGATTGAAGTATAATAAACTTTGAACTTAATTTTTATTATAGAAACCTTAAGAAATCACTAGATAAATTCATTTTTTGATAATCTGATTTCAGCATGTGTTTTTTTTTAAAATGCAGTTTACGCATCAAAAAATGCAGTTTAATTCTTAAAAAGTACAGTTTTTGACATAAAATGCAAGACATTTAAACAGGCGTGCGAAATGAAAGATTCGTAAAAATTCATAAAAATTTTGCTTTTTTCTTGCGGGGGAGGGTGGGTGTTGTTATATTTGCAGTGTAACACGTTTTGAAACAATAAAAATACATTATCTATGATTTGATAAAAAAATATTATTAACAAAAGAAAGGGAAAACCACCTCATGTCTGGAAATATTTGGTGATTTCCCCCGAAGAGTTAAACCATGTTTAACCACGCCAAAGGTACGGAATTTTTAGTTAAACATGGTGTATGTGTCTAACTTCTTTTAAACCGGAAGGGAAATAGGTTTAAGAATTTAAATTATGTATAAACTAAAAATTATTGTATTATGAAAAAAATTGTTCTAATTTTAGGAATCGTTTTTGCGACTACCTTTAGTTTTGCAAACGGTAGCGTTGACAACACAAAGATGGAGGAATATTCGGATTGTTATTATCAAGCATTAGGAGCAGCAGTTGCATCCGGTGCAGAATATGGGTCTCCTGATTGGCAAAGGGAATTTTATTTGGAATATCATTATTGCAGAATGCTGTAATAGCATTTTTTAATCTAGTGTGCCGTCCCAAAAACGGCACACTAAAATTTATTGAGATTATGAAATTTATTTTTACCATAACTATTTATATATTGTATAGTCTAAATTCATTTTCACAACAAAGTGCAAAGGTTATTTATAAGGTGAGAAAAATTGAAAATGCTTCTTTTGCGCAAGAAATGAGGGAGAAATACGGAGATGGGTTTTATTTAAATAGGCTTAAAAGACATAGAAAAATTTATGCCATAGCAAAAGATTTTGATTTCAGGCTGAACTTTAATAAAAATGATGCATTGTATGAATGGGTTGAGGAGCAACCGGATGAAACAAATAATAAATATATTTTTGAACTGGCAAAAATGTTAGGAAGTGGGCATAGTATTTTTTATCAAAATAAAAAAGATAATTTGATACTGGCGCAATTTCAAGAAGTAGGGACAAATAGTTTATTCAGAGAAACAAGCTCATTAAATAAATATCAATGGGATATCACACAAGAAACGGATACAATTTTAGTATATCCCGTAATTAAAGCCGTAAGTAGAAATGTTGAGGTATGGTTTACACCGACAATTCCTGTGCCGTTTGGTCCCGCAGGTTATGGAGGTTTGCCCGGCTTGATTTTAAAAAAACGGTATATTAAACAGTTTCCTGCCTATGAGCTGGTTGCAACAGAAATACGTTTTTATAGGAAACCGATTAAGATAGAGAAACCGAAAAAAGGCATTTTAAGAACGGAAAAAGAGGGGAGGGCAGCTAGAATAAAGGCAATTGATAAAATGTAATAATGCAGAGGTTGTCTATTGTTTTCATATTGTTTATGAATCTAACATCCTTCTCTCAAACAAGACTTTTGAAGGGAAAGGTTATTGATAGTCTAAATCAACCGATGCAGTTTGCCAATATTATGGCAAAACCTTTAAATAATAGCCCGTTTGTCTTTGCCATAACCGAGGAAGAAGGAGTATTTGAAATGAAACTTCAAAATAAAACTGCCTATGTTGTTACAGTTTCGTTTATGGGCTATTGCCCCTATACATTTAAAATCGATAGTTTACAAAAACCAGAATTTAAAACAATTATTTTAAAACCTGTCAGGCAAGATTTGGATGAAGTGATAATCAATTATCAGACACCTGTCAAAATAACAAAGGATTCAATTGTATATGATGTAAAGCATTTTGTGAGAGGTGATGAACACAAACTCAAAGCCGTATTAAACAAACTGCCTGGTGTAAAAGTAGATGAAAACGGGCAGATAACCGTTATGGGAAAACGTATTATGAAAGTAATGGTTGAAGGAAAAGACTTTTTTGGCGGAAATTCAAAATTGGCAGTTGATAATATTCCTGCCGATGCTGTGAAAAGTATACAAGTGCTTAAAGATTATAACAGGATAAGTTTTATGAAAGGCTTAACTGATGAGCAAAAAACTGTAATTAATATTAAACTGAGAGAAGGAAAAAAACGTTTTGTTTTTGGTGATTTGCTCGCCGGCGGTAATAAACAAAAAAAATATCTGCTAAAAACCAATTTATTCTATTATAGCCCCTATACCAATTTGAGTTATATTGGCAATTTGAACAATATGGGTGAAGCATCACTGAATTATCAGGATATTATACGTCTTGAGAATAAAAAATCTTTTTTTATGTCTAATATTTCTTATAGTGATGATAGGAAAAATTTAGTTGGTTTTGCCGGGAAAAATAATTTTGTAAACAAAAAAACACTTTTCAATGCTCTACAATGGCAACAGGATTTTGGGAGCAAATGGGAATTTCAAATGTATTCGATATTGGCAAATGAGAAAACCAATTATCAAAAATGTTTTGAAAACCAATTTTTAATTGATTCGGAAATATTTCAACTAAAAACCGATGATGAATACAACAACAATCGAACGGGATTGACTAAAATTAATTTGATTTTTGAACCTAAGAGCAATCAATATTACGATTTGAGCATATCGGTGAATAAAACTTTCCAAGATATTTTAAAAAATAGAATAAGTCAATCAGGTGTTAGTAATAATTCATTTGTCAATAAATTGAAAGGTAATAATTTGAACTATTTTCAATCTTTTTTGTTCTATAAAAAAATTTCAAAAAAACATATTATCCGTTTTTTTTTAAATTATAAACACAGAGAATTTTTTCCAATAGAAACTTGGACGGCTAATCAGATATTTTTATCGAATTATATTGATTGGCAATCAAATGATTATACATTGTTGCAAAATAAAAATTTAATGCGGAACAATTGGAGTTCCTTACTGAAATATTATTTTAAAATAAATAATCACAATCATTTATATTTCAGTTTAGGCGATATTTATACTGATTCGAGTTTCAAAACAGGACTTTCTCAAGTAACAGATAATCACAGTCATTCATTTACTGATTTTACAAACGATTATCATTTGAACATCAATGACTTTTATGGAGGTTTACAATATCGTTTTAAGATAGGAAAAAATCTTTTTACCCCCGGCATTTATGCACATTATCTACAGTGGAATAATTTTGAAAATAATTCTATAAAAAATGAATATTTGTTTTTGCCCGAATTAAATTATGAAGGTCGTTTATTAGGAGGGGATATTGAATTTAGATATGCTATCAAAACCAACTTGCCTGATACTGAACAATATGCTCAAAATAAAATTTTAAAATCTTATGATAAAATAGCACAGGGAAATATAAATTTAACCTATGAACTTTTTCATCAAATAGATTTTCATTATGGCTTTTTTTCGATGCGTAAAGGAGTTATGTTTTTTACACATTTAAATTTTAGAAAATATTTGTCTGTTCTAAAACAAAAACATTTGATTATGTCAACAAATTTTTACAGTTTTCCGGAGATTAGTCATAAACCCGAGTATGGCTTGAATATAATGAATCGCTTTGTGAAAGAATGGCAAAAATGGTATGTAGAGGTTGAACCCCTTATGTCAGTCGGTGAAAGTTACGATTTCATAAATAACCAATGGATATCATCAAATAATATTATGTTGAGTAATTCTGTTTCCGTTGGGATGGATTATAAGAATTTTCCCGAGTTAAAGGTTGGAGTAATGGGGAGTTGTATGAATGGAAGGAGCCAAATAAAAAATGTGAAGTATCAAGAAATTAAACCTTTTGTCAAGATCAAATATTCTTACAAAAATTTTACTATAAAAGCAGATTTTAAATTGCAGTATATTAATGAAAACAGTCGACTTATAAACACTAATAAGTTACTGAATTTCTCATTATTTTATAGGAAAGAAGATAAACCGTTTGGCGTTGAGGTGGAGATAAAAAATTTACTAAATCAAGAGCATATTTATTTGCATAATACATCGAGCTATATGATTTCAAACAGATATGTTTACATTCAGCCTCGTATATGGATGTTTAAGTTGCATTACAAATTATGAGTATATCTGATATTATTATCAAAAACTATTAATTATGAAAATAAGAACAGTTGTGTTTTTGCTTTTATTGACAATCAAGGTTTTTTCGCAAGAAAGAGACACCATAAAAAAGTTTAAACTGGATATCGGAACAGAATATAGATTAACTCCTGTTGAAGACATTTCAGGAAATGCATATTATATGAATATAAGCAGGAACCTCTCGGGAGTCCCTGTAAATTTTTCTATTGCTTATATGCTTAGTTCCAAATGGGAGTTGGGTTTTCAATATAATATACGTTATGACCATGTTGGTGTGGAAGTTGCTGATAATGTGGCTGAAGATTTCGCGGTATATAGGAGTGTAAATAACTTAATTTCAGACTATAAGTTATTTGTTCAAAGAAATTTTCTTTTTAAACAAGATAGAGGCATTAGTCTAATGTTGGGATATAATTGGATGAACGATGGAGTATATCAGGCAATTTTTAAAAATGATAAAAGAACAATATACAAATATAATTTTACGGCATTTAATATGGAGGTAAAATATTTTTATAAATACTTTCACATGGGTGTGGGGATTTATTATAATCCCAAGCCAAACTTTCCAAAGTTAAATGGTGGGCTGAATATTCTGTATTTTAATTTAGGTTTTGATATTTTGAAATTTTAGAGATGAAAAAGTTTATATTGATTTTTATTGCATTTTCTTATATGCATCCTTTTGCGCAACAAAAAGATGATTATAAAATAAAATTATCTGTGGGCAGTGAATTACGAATACCGATTTTACACCACGTTGGCGATGTTCTCAATCCAAGACATTATTTTGGAAATAATACAGATATATATGAAAATATGAATGGGTTTCCTATTTATTATGCTTTAGACTTGCGTTTATCAAAAAAATGGTTTGTCAGTTTTCAGCATTCCATTCGATATGATCATATTGCTTTTAAGGAGATTAGTAATTATGGCGAAGCACAAGTCAGCATTGCTCCGAACATTAGCGCGTTTTTCTCTGATTATAAATTCTCTTTTCATAGATATTTTACCATTAACAAAAGAGAAAAAATAGATGTTGATTTGGGTTATAGTCTGATGAATCAGGCAGGTTTAATAATGGTAACAAATGGTATGTTTGGACATCAAAGAGGCTTTACGTTTACAAGTTTTCATCTTGAAACAAACTATCACTATAAATTCTTGCAATTGGGAGCCGGTGTTTATATCATTGATGACACATCATATAGTAGTTTTGAGAATGCCATCAAGCCGGGTTTTGGTAATTATATGTTGTATTTCAAACTAGGTTTTGATGTGATAAAATTCTAGAGATTGCTCATTTTTTGAATAATTCCAAGTTTGCATTTATCTGATAAAAGTCTTCACACTCCGGAAAATAAGCCGCTTGACAGACACCTGTCCACAAAAACATCAAAAGGCGTTTCATGTCCGATATCATAGTGCTTCAAATCATATTTGGCTCTTTGTTCTTCCAAAACGATTTTGCTTGTAAAAGGAGGAATGATATCATCTTTTTTCCCAATACTGACAAAATGAGAAGTCAATGAAACCAGTTGGCGGTTGTGGGGTCTCACAATATTGGTAATCAGCATGGCAGGATTAAAAAGAATTGTCGGAATATGATGATAATTGCCCAAATGAAAGCCAAAATATCCACCCAAACTTGAAGCTACAATCACATTGGGTTTATGCATAATAACAAGCTTTTCCAAATATCGATAGTCTTCAGGATAATTTTTATAGTCCATCAATGGGTTGACGAGTTTTCCATATTGTGTCAGCCATTTTGTTCTGGCATTAACATTGGTGCTGTTAAGCCCGTGAAGGTATAAAATAGTCATGAGATAATATCAATGATTTTGTTGGTTGCACCCAGATTTTTTTTGATATATGATATGATGATTTCATTCAATTGTTTTCTGAGGATATCCTCATCGAGCAACAAGTTAAAAATTTGAGAAAGTTCGGCTGCATTATGGACAATCTTCAGGGCATCGAGTGCCAACAAATCATTAGCCTCTTTGAATTTATGAATTTTTGGTCCGGTGACAATGGGTGTTCCGAATACGGCGGGCTCTTGAATATTATGAATGCCTTTTCCAAATCCGCCGCCAATATAGGCAATATCAGCAAAAGCATAGGTCTTGCTGAGCAAACCGATTGTATCGAGAATCAGCACATCTGCATCTTGGAAATTTTGCGTTTCAGAATAGCAGACGCAGTTTTTTTGAATTTTGTTTTTGAGTTGTTCGATTTTTTCGGGTTGGATTTGATGCGGTGCCAAGATAAACCTTACGGGTCGTTTGTTTTGATTGATAAAATCAACCAAAAGTGCTTCATCTTGTTCCCATGTGCTGCCGGCAATAATCAATTTTTGTTCTTGCTTAAATGCATTTAGAAATTCGGGTTTTTCTCTGTTTTCGGCAATTTGATATACCCGATCAAATCTGGTGTCCCCAACCACGCTGATATTTTTAAAACCTTGTTTGAGTAAGACTTGTTTTGAATTTTTGTCTTGCACAAAGAAATGATGAAAAGCATTCAGGCTATTTTTGAGCCATTTGTTCCAAGGTTTGAAAAATTTATGTTCTGTGGTGAACAAACCTGAAACCAAATAGGTTTTGATATTTCTTTTTTTAAGTTCAAACAAATAGTTAGGCCAAAAATCGTATTTGACAAAAAATACCATTTCAGGTTGCAGTAAGTTCAATAATTTTTTTGCATTTCCGGGCGTATCAACCGGAAGGTAAATCACGCAATCTGCAGGAGATGTTTGTTTTTTGATTTCATAGCCGGAAGGCGAAAAAAAACTCAATACAATCAGATGTTTCGGATATTTGAGTTTGAGTTTTTCCAGTATAGGCAACCCTTGTTCATATTCTCCCAATGAGGATACATGCATCCAAATCACCGATTGTTTTTGCAGTTTGCAAGTGCTCAGTTTATGAAAAATTTCTTTTTGTCCCAGACGGAATAGTTTTACTTTTTTGCCAAAAAAATTTCCGAAACTTTTAATCAAAGCCTCGGAAATTATCATCGAAATATTATAGAGCAACTTCATGAGAAGTTTGAATCATCATTAGTTTAACATCAACGGCATTACCAACATAGTGATTTGCTCGCCTTCTTCCAATCCGTCTGTTGGATTGATGATGGCAGCTCTGCTCGGAATAGACATATTCAAAGCAACTTCTTCAGAATCAAGATTAGAAAGCATTTCAATCAAGAATTTGGAATTAAATCCAATTGCCATATCATCTCCTTGAAAATTACAAGTGAGACGTTCTTCAGCCTTGTTAGAGAAATCCAAATCTTCGGCAGATACTTTCAAGTCTGCTCCGGCAATATCTAAACGAATAAGATGTGTTGCTTTATTTGAAAAAATCGAAACTCGTTTGGCAGCATCGAGAAAACTCAGCCTGTCAATAATCAAAACATTAGGGTTTTCTTTTGGAATCACGGCATTATAGTTCGGATATTTTCCGTTGATAAGACGAGAAAGCAACTCAAAATTTTCAAAACTAAACTTTGCATTTCTTTCGTCATACGAAATCGTGATATTGTCTTCGTTTCCGACCAAATAATTTTTAAGAATTTGTAAAGGTTTTTTCGGCATGATAAATTCGCTTTGGTTGGATGCGGACAAATCATGTCTTTCATATTTCACCAATTTGTGCGCATCAGTAGCTATAAAGTTCAAGCCGTCAGAAGAAAATTCAAACAAAATTCCTGTCATGGTAGGACGCAAATCGTCATTGCTGGTAGAAAAAATGGTTTTGCTGATGGCATCTGCCAACACGCCGGAAGGCAAACTGATTTCTTCGGCATCTTCCATTTCCACCGGATTAGGATAGTCATCTGCATCGGCATAGGCAAAGCTGTATTTACCGCGGTCATTGATGATATCCATGGTGTGGTTGTCGTTGAATGAAAAAGTGAGCGGTTGTGTAGGCAGAGATTTTACCGTGTCAAATAATAATTTAGCCGGCAATAAGAAACTGCCAGAATCATTAGATTCAACAACTAGGCTTGCTGTCATGGTGGTTTCCAAATCAGAAGCGGTTATACGCAAGTTATTTTGATTTAACTCAAATAAAAAATTGTCTAAAACGGGAATTGTGTTGTTACTGTTGATTACGTTTCGCAATACTTGTAAGTTTTTGATCAATTCATCACTCGAAACTAAAAATTTCATAAAAATCAATTTTAATTAGTAGACAAAAATAAGAATAATTTTTAGATTATTGCCCTATAACCCGATATAATGTTTTTTGTGGCTTGTTGTCTTTACATTTGCTCGAGCAAACTTTATAAAGAAAAAAATTGACGTATATTTGTGTAAGCATAAAAACAGTTTGCAAATGGCGAAAAAAATTTTGGTAACAGGTGGTTTGGGTTTCATAGGCTCACACACGGTGGTTGAATTACAGCAGAAAGGCTTTGATGTGGTGATTATTGATAATCTGTCAAATTCAAGTTTGAGTGTTTTAGATGGAATTGTGAAAATCACCGGCACTAAACCCGATTTTGAGCAGTTGGATTTGAGAGAAAAGTCTGCGGTAGATTTTTTTTTCAAAAAACACCGAGATTTGAGTGGAATCATACATTTTGCAGCATCAAAAGCAGTTGGAGAAAGTTTGGAAAAACCTTTGCTGTATTATGAAAACAATATCACCACTTTGGTCTATATTTTACAGCAGATGAAAAAACACGGGTTGCAAAATTTTATTTTTAGCTCGTCTTGTACGGTTTATGGAGAGCCTGACAGGCTCCCGATTAAAGAAAAAGACCCTATTAAGCCGGCAACTTCGCCTTATGGAAATACTAAGCAGGTGGGAGAAGAAATCATCAGAGATGCATCAAAGGCATGTGGATTGAAAACCATTGCCTTGAGATATTTTAATCCGATAGGGGCACATCCCAGTGCAAATATTGGGGAGCTGCCCATTGGTGTTCCACAGAATTTGATTCCTTTTGTCACACAGACAGCCATAGGAATCAGAACACAATTATCTGTTTTCGGTGACGACTATCCAACCGAGGACGGTACAGCCATCAGAGATTATATCCATGTGGTGGACTTGGCAAAATCTCATGTTGTTGCCCTTGAACGTTTGATGAATAATGAGCACAAAAAAGATTATGAAATTTTTAATATCGGAACGGGAAAAGGAAGTTCTGTGATGGAAATTATCAAAGCTTTTGAAAAAGTAACCGGACAGAAACTAAACTATAAAATTGCACCGAGAAGAGCAGGAGACACGGTGGCGGTTTGGGCAGATACGTCTTTTGCTGAAAAAGAACTGGGATGGAAAGCCGAGCTAAGCATGGAAGATGCCTTGCGTGATGCTTGGAAATGGGAAAAAGCGAATGAGTTTAAAGTATAAAGTTCAAAGTTTAAAGTTCAAAGTATAAAGTTTAAGAGTGTCTTGAAAATGAAATGATTCAGGGGGGTGGGATGTTTGGAATTCATAAACAAAATTACAGCTTATGACACAACAAGGAAAAATTACGTTAAAAATCAGAAATGGAGTTGCCTATTTAACTTTTTTTCATCCGGCGAGTAATTCATTCACCGGAGTGATGTTAGCAGAGCTGACAGACAAAATTTATGAGCTGAATGCCAATTCTCAAGTCAAAATAATCGTATTGCAAAGCGAGGGTAGAACTTTTTGTGCAGGTGCGTCTTTTGATGAGCTTATAGCATTGAAAGACATGCTGTCTGCACAAGAATTTTTTATGGGTTTTGCTCGTGTGATTAACGCGATGCGAAAAATAAATAAATTGATTATTGCCAAAGTGCAGGGCAAAGCAGTTGGAGGAGGTGTGGGACTAATTGCCGCCGCAGACTATGTTTTTGCCACCGACTTGGCAGCCGTAAAACTTTCGGAACTATCCATAGGAATCGGTCCTTATGTTATTGCGCCTGCAGTGAAAAGAAAGATTGGCATGGCTGCTTTTTCAGAATTGTCCGTAAACACCACGAAATGGCATAATGCCTATTGGGCTAGAGAAAAAGGTCTGTTTGCTCAGGTTTTTGAACGCATTGAAAAATTGAACGAAGAAACTGAAATTTTGGCAGAAAAGCTGGCGTCTTTTGATGCGCAAGCCATGAAATTATTAAAAAGAGAAATTTGGAAAAATACAGATAATTGGGACGAGCTGTTAGAAAAACAAGCTGAAATCAGCGCACATTTGGTGCTACAAGATTTTGCCAAAGAAAAACTAAACAAAAAATAGTGCTTTTAGCATGTTTTTTTATCCCGAAATTTTAAAAATCAGGTTTGGATATCTGTTGAGTTTTGGTTATATTTGGAAACAAAAAACAGAACTATGCTAAAACAAAGAGTTGTAATTTTTGAAGCCGAAGGTGGCTCGGATAAGGGTTTGGACGGTTATAGAAAAGACACTATTCCCATTGCAAATGCTCTGAGAGAACAGTCTTGGGATGTGGATATTTTAAAATTTCGTGACGAGTGGGCAGATAAGATTTATGATTATTGTGAGAAACGCTATGATGCCTATATTACCAGAGTAAATCCGGGAACTATCCCTGCGGGTGAAAAAATATTTTTTAATACACTGAGAAAATTATCAGATGCCGGTTTGGAAGGCTTTTCACATCCTGATGTGATGCAAGATTTAGGTGCCAAAGATGCTTTGGTAAAATTGGTAGGCACAGGCTTGGTCACGGAAGACACTTATGCCTACTATACCGTGGAAGAATTTAAGAAAATTTTTCCCAAAAGCATTTCTTTTGGAGAGCGCGTGTTGAAGCAAAACCGAGGCTCTACCGGAGAAGGAATTTGGCGCGTACAAATTGAAGATAAAAGACCTTATAAGGCAGGAGACACTCTGCCGCTGGATACAAAATTGAAATTGACCGAGGCAAAAGACAATCATGTAGAACATCGCAGCTTAGAAGATTTTATGGAATTTGCCACACAATATATCGTCGGAGACAACGGCATGTTGGTCGATATGCGTTTTATGCCAAGAATCAAAGAAGGAGAAATCAGAATCTTGATGGTAGGCGAAAAACCTATTTTTGTGGTGCATAAAAAACCGGCAGACACAGCCGATGCTTTTTCTGCAACCCTGTTTTCCGGCGCAAAATATACTTATGACAGCCCTGATGAATGGCGTGAGTTGGTAGGTATGTTTTTGGAAAAGCTCCCCGAGATTATGGAAAAATTAGGCGGACATGATGCCCCGCTGATCTGGACCGCAGACTTTATGCTGGATTGGGATGAGAACGGAAACGATTCTTATGTGTTGGGAGAAATTAATAACTCTTGCGTGGGTTTTACCAGTCATTTGAATCAAGGTATTCAAGACAAAGTTGCCGACCGAGTTATTGAAATTGTAACCAAGAAAAAAGGTTAAATTTATTTTGACTTAACAAATAAAAAGACTGCATCAAAAGCTGTCATTCCGTGCAAAGCAAAAGAATTCGGGAATTATATATTGCCAAATATAAGCAGATTGTTTCTTTGTCCCTCGTTGCCACGATAGTATATGTTATCTTTTGAGACAGTCTTTTTTTAAGTTTTATCAATAAAAGTAGCGTAGTTACCGGAATTTGTCAAGACTTGGTATGATAATAGTATCGTTTAACACTAGCTTTCATTAAGCTGTATCCAAAGCATATCTTTGAGTTGATCCAGATTTTTTCCGGTGATAGATGAGATAAAAATATGCGGAATATCCTCAGGCAAATCTTTTTCAATTTCCAACTTCAATTCATCATCCAACATATCGGATTTTGTGACGGCAAGAATTCGATTTTTATCTAATAGTTCCGGATTGAATTTTTTTAATTCTTCCAATAGAATATGATATTCTTTGTTGATATCATCACTGTCTGCAGGAATCATAAACAGGAGATTTGAATTTCGTTCAATATGTCTTAAAAACCGGTGACCAATACCTTTTCCTTCTGCAGCGCCTTCAATGATTCCGGGAATATCAGCCATTACAAAAGACCTACCGTCTCTGTAAGCAACAATGCCGAGATTGGGTTTTAGCGTGGTAAAGGCATAATCTGCAATTTTTGGCTTTGCAGCCGTAATTTTTGAAAGTAGTGTGGATTTTCCTGCATTTGGAAAACCGACCAATCCAACGTCTGCCAGGAGTTTTAATTCCAATATTTTCCAATCTTCTTCGCCAAGCAATCCGGGTTGTGCATAGCGTGGTGTTTGGTTGGTAGCGCTTTTGAAATGCCAGTTTCCTTTTCCGCCTTTTCCGCCTTTGGCAATAATCAGTTCTTGCCCGTTTTCCGTGATTTCTCCCTCAATCTCATTGCTTTCTGCATTCCTGACCACTGTTCCAAGAGGCACTTTGATAATTACATCTTGCCCGTCTTTTCCCGTGGAGCGACTTTGGCTGCCATCGCCGCCTTTCTCGGCTTTATGGTGTTTTTTGAATTTTAGGTGAAAAAGTGTCCAATAATTTTTATCACCTTTCAAGATAATGTGACCACCACGTCCACCGTCGCCGCCATCAGGTCCTCCTTTCGGGATATACTTTTCTCTTCTCAGATGAGCAGATCCTTTTCCGCCACGCCCTGATTTGACATAGATTTTGATATAATCAACGAAATTTCCTTCGGTCATTACTTTTCTCCCCTTAGTTTAAGGTTTTTAATCACATTGAGCAGCCTGTTGTTGACTTCTTCAATACTGCCAACCCCATCCACTTCATGGAGTTTGCCTTGTTGGTCATAATATTCTTTTACGGCAGCAGTTTTTTCATAATATTGACGAAGACGATGTTTGATGGTTTCTTCGTTGTCGTCTGAACGTCCACTGGTTTTTCCGCGTTCCACCAATCGGTTGACAATTCTCTCATCGGCAACATTCAAAGACAAGAGTGCATCTATAATCAAATCTTTTTCTGCCAATAATTGATCCAAAAATTCAGCTTGTTTAACCGTTCTGGGAAAACCGTCAAAGATGAAACCTCTGGCATTCGGGTCTTTATAAACTGCATCTTTTAGCATCTCTATTGTGATTTCGTCAGGGACCAAATCGCCACGATCAATATAAACTTGAGCTTGTTTTCCTAATTCGGTTTGGTGCTTGATATTGTGTCTGAACAAATCTCCGGTTGCAATATAGGTGAGTCCCAGTTTGTCTTTAATAATCTGTGCTTGTGTTCCTTTTCCTGCTCCGGGAGGTCCAAACAAAATAATATCTGCCATTCTCTTGTTGCTTGCCATTTCTTTTAGTTGATATATTTCAGGAAGATTTCTACCGAGCTCGTCATAATCCAAGCCGTAGCCCACAATGAATTTATTGGGTATTTCCATTCCGATAAAATCGATATTGATATCTTTTTTATAAGCTTCCGGTTTGTAGAATAATGCAGCAATTTTAACTTCCTTAGGATTTTTGTTTTTAAGTAATTCGACAATTTTGACCAATGTGTTTCCCGTATCCACAACATCTTCAAGCACCACGATTTTCTTTCCTTCGATACTTCTGTCTAAATCTAATAAGACCTCAACCTTTCCGCTGGTGTTGGTGCCATCATATGATTTGAGTCTGATGAAATCAAAAATGGCATCGTTTTGATAGACTTTTGCCAAATCGGAAGTAAAAACAAAGGAACCTTTTAATACGGAAATAAAAATAACGGTTTCGTCTTTAGCATAGTCTTCAATTTCCGTTGCAATTTTTTTAACAGCCTCAGAGATTTGACTTTCATTGATAAAAGGTACAAATGTTTTGTCGTGAAGTTTTATTTCGCTCATCATGAATACAAAAATGCAAAAGTAATTCTAAATTATAAACATTCAAAATACTTTAATGACAAAAGTTAGGATAAATCAAAATTTATCAAACTGATGAGTTCATCGGTTGTTTTATAGTTTTTAAATTTGCCGTTAATCAGGTAGGATATTTTTCCGTTTTCTTCAGAAACAACAATGGCAATAGCATCTGTGTTTTGCGTAATACTCACTGCAGCTCGATGTCTCAGTCCGTAGTTGTGTGGCAGTTTTATTTCTCCTGAGACGGGCACAATCACTCTGGTGGCAATGATTCTGTTGCCTCTGATTAATACAGCGCCATCGTGTAGGGGGGAGTTCTTAAAGAAAATACTCTCTATAATAGCTTCGTTCAATTCAATGCCCATTTCATCTCCCGTATTCTTTAAAAAATCCAGATTTGTAGTTCGTTCAATAATCATCAAAGCGCCGGTTTTAGAAATGCTCATGTTTTTTGCGGCGTTGACAATGGTTTCCACATTAGTGCTTTGTTGGTCGATATGTTTAAATCCCAGTTTTTGCATAAAATTTCCTGTAGGATTGAATTTTGTTGAGCCGATCATCAGCAAGAAGCGTCTGATCTCTTGCTGAAAAACAATGATAAGAGCCAAAACTCCCAGTCCTAAAAATTTACCGAGAAGTTCTGATAATAAGTTCATTTCCAGACTTTTGGTTAAAAGCCAAATTAAGTATAACATGGCAATTCCAATAAAAATATTGATGGCAACGGTTCCTTTGATTAGTTTATAGAAGTAATAGAGCAGAAGCGCCACAAGAAAAATATCGATAAAATCGATGATTCTGAAATCCATAAAATCCAATATATTTTTGCCAGTGAGTGGAAACATTATTTTCGGATGTCTTTAGTATTAAAAATAAAAATGGTATTACTCGTTTTTCCTTTTGGAATGGGTTTGGTTTTGAAAAATATATAATAATCCAAAAAACGATTAAATGTGATATTCCGATTAAAATTCAGATATAATCTGCCGGGTTTTTCAGAGGTGTTTTCAGCCATATAGTTCCATATTTGTTGGTGAATTTGCTCTTTAGACTGATTGTTAAGAGAAATGCTGTCGTTCAGAGTCAGGCTGTTTTCATTCACTGTCAGATGAAATTTGTTGAACTTTTCGTCGGATTTAGGATATTTTTTAAAATAAGTCTTGGAAAGATAAAAATCGGCAATGATTTGCAGACTGTCAAAATCTATAAACGCCACTTTTTTGTTGATACTGTCCACATAGCTGAAGTAGGCATGTTTTCCGCCTTGATAGTGAATAGATTTTTTCTGTCTTTTTGTAATGATTTTTTTGATAGGTGCAACAAGTTGTTTCAGGCGCAACCTTCGATCTACGGCTGTGAGCCAATGTGTTGTTGATATGGTTTGCCCGATTTTCAGCTTGGCGAGTGTGTCTTTTTCATTCACACTCATCAGAATATATATTTTTGAATTGTCCCATACTTCATTGATTCCCGGATTGTCATTGACAGGAATTTTAATCTCTTTTTTGTTGCAAGAGATAAAAAGTGCCGATAATATGAAAAGGTATAGAATTTTCATTTTATATTTGCCATAATAATTTTTTCAAAGATAATAAATATATGGAAGTCAAAAAAATTATAAGTATATCGGGAAAATCAGGTTTGTTTGAAATGCTAACCAGCACAAAATCCGGCATAATTGCTACATCTTTATTGGATAAAAAGCGGGTAATGGTTCCGTTTACATCGGTTTCTGCATTGGATGAGATTGCCATTTATACTTATAATGAAGAAATTGCCTTATGGGAAGTGTTCAAAAACATGGCAGAAAAAGAAGATTATAAGAAGAGCATTAACCACAAAGCAAGTAAACAGGAATTGGAAAAATATTTTCGTGAAGTGCTTCCTGAATTTGATGAGGACAAGGTTTATGCCTCTCATATCAAGAAAATAACGCAATGGTATAACATTCTTCAGCAAACCGATCAATTGAAATCTTTTATCGAAGCCAGAGCAAAACTGGAAGAGGAATTTAAGCAAGAAGAAGCAAAAAAGAAGCTTGAAAAGTAGGACGAAAAACTTGAATCGATTTGATAAAAGTGAAAAATAAAAACTTGTTTGCCTTTTCAATAGATTTATTTCAGAATTTTATTTCTAATTTGGAATTTTCGTCTTCCATTTTCCTTTATTAAAAATTATGTTTAAAAGTCGTACTTTTGCATTCAGTAAAAAGTTCAATGGCAAACCTTAGTGCAAAATATAGAGCAGACAAGCATATTTTTATTGAGCAGGCGGCAGAAAATAACCTGAAAAACATCGATGTGCTGATTCCGCGCAACAAGTTGGTGGTGATCACCGGCGTTTCGGGAAGTGGAAAATCCAGTTTGGCTTATGATACGCTCTATGCCGAGGGGCAACGGCGTTATGTAGAGAGTTTATCGTCTTATGCGAGACAATTTCTAGGAAAAATTCAGAAACCAAAAGTCAAAAACATCAAAGGCATTGCTCCGGCAATAGCGATTAAACAAAAGGTGAATACCACCAATCCGCGTTCTACCGTGGGCACAGCCACAGAGATATATGATTATATCAAATTGCTTTACGCGCGTATAGGAAAAACCGTTTCGCCCGTTTCCGGAAAGGAAGTAAAAAAACAAAATGTTTCTGATGTGATTGATTTTCTGAAGAAGCAGAAAGAAGCATCTCGATGGATTTTATCTGTTCCTTTGGAAGCACATCATGGGAAAGATTTGCCGACGATTATCAGAATTTTGGAGCAGCAAGGCTATGCACGTCTTAAAATTAACGGAGATATCTTGAAAATATCTGAAGTTTTAAGTCTTGATGTGTTGCCGGAGCATATAGAATTGGTGATTGACAGAATCCGGCTGAAAGATGATGATGATTATTGGATGCGGTTGGCAGATTCTGTTCAAAAAGCATTTTTTGAAGGACACGGAACTTTGATGTTGACTAATTTTCAGACAAAGAAAGTTTACGGATTTTCACAAAAATTTGAACTGGATAATATGCAATTTTTAGAGCCTAATATTCATCTGTTCAGTTTTAATACGCCCTATGGAGCTTGCAAAACTTGCGATGGGTTTGGCAGTGTGTTGGGAATTGATCCTGAAAAAGTAATTCCGAATACCGGCTTGTCTGTTTATGAAGGAGCTGTTGCTTGTTGGCGTGGAAATAGTCTGAAATATTATCAAGAGCAATTATTGGAGCATGCCAATAAGTTTGATTTTCCGGTGCATAAGCCTTGGTTTGAACTCACTGAAGAACAAAAGAAATTGGTCTGGAGCGGAAACAAATATTTCACGGGAATTCACGGGTTTTTCAGAAAGTTGGAAAAAAAAGCTTATAAAATTCAAAACAGAGTGTTGTTGGCACGCTATCGGGGAAAGACAACATGCAGGTCTTGTGACGGAAAACGTTTGAGAAAAGAAGCTTTCTATGTGCAAGTGGGAGAGAAAAATATAGGAGATTTGGTGTCGTTGTCAATTGAAGATTTAAAAATCTTTTTTGATCGATTGAGATTATCAAAATATGAACAACAAGTTGCCAAAAGAATATTATTGGAAATAAACAACAGAATCAAATTTTTGCTCAATGTAGGCTTGGGATATTTAAGTCTTAATAGGGCATCAAACACGCTGTCCGGAGGTGAAACACAACGCATTAATTTGGCAACATCTTTAGGAAGTAGTTTGGTGGGGTCTATTTATGTTTTAGACGAACCGAGCATCGGATTACATCCCAGAGACACACAAAAATTAATCGGCGTGTTGCAACATCTCAAAGACTTAGGCAATACGGTTGTGGTGGTTGAACACGATGAAGATTTGATGAAAGCGGCGGATGAGATTATTGATATAGGTCCTGAAGCCGGTATTTTTGGAGGGCAATTGGTGGCACAGGGCAGCTATCGAGAAATATTAAAGAAAGAAAGCCTTACGGCTCAATATCTCAGTAAGAAAATGCAGATTGAAGTGCCCGAAAAAAGAAGAGCTGCCAAGGATTTTATAGAGATTATCGGAGCACGTGAGCATAATTTGAAAAATATAGATGTCAAAATTCCTTTGAATGCACTCACGGTGATCACCGGAGTTTCCGGCAGCGGAAAAAGTACTTTAACCGCCAATATTTTATATCCTGCCATGCACAAAGAAATCAATGGATATGGACCAAAAATAGGACAATTTACGAGACTGGAAGGACAGTATAAAAAAATAGCACGGATTGAATATATCGACCAAAATCCGATTGGACGTTCCAGTCGTTCCAATCCGGTAACTTATATCAAAGTATATGATGATATCAGAAACCTTTTTGCTGTACAACGACTTTCAAAGATGAGAAAATTTCAGGCAAAACATTTTTCTTTTAACGTGGATGGCGGACGCTGTGATGTTTGTAAAGGAGACGGGGTGATTACGATTGAAATGCAATTCATGGCAGATGTATATTTGACTTGTGAAGCTTGTAATGGCAAGCGATTTAAGGATGAGATATTGGAAATTAAATATGAAGGAAAAAATATCAGCGATATTTTGGATTTAAGTGTAGATGAAGCAATTTCTTTCTTTGAACTGCACGGGCAATCTAAAATTGCAGAGAAAATCAGACCTTTGCAAGATGTGGGTTTGGGCTATATCAAGTTGGGACAGCCTTCTTCAACTCTTTCAGGCGGTGAGGCGCAACGAATTAAGTTGGCATCTTTTTTAGTAAAAGGAAACAGACAAGAAAAAACACTTTTTATTTTTGATGAGCCCACTACGGGACTGCATTTTCATGATATCGGAAAACTATTGACATCATTTGAAGCCTTGTTTATTCACGGGCATAGCATTGTGGTGGTTGAACATAATTTAGAAGTGATTAAATCGGCAGATTGGATTGTTGATTTGGGTTACGAAGGAGGAGATAAAGGCGGTAATCTGGTTTTTCAAGGCACACCCGAAGACTTGGTTTTAAAAAGTGATTCCTACTTAAAAGATTTTTTGACGGAAAAGTTGAAACTATTGCTCTAATACTTTGGAATTTTTACACATCTTCTCTCCCGAAGATGTATCGGGAGAGAAGTGATAAATTTCAAAATTTATATTTAGCATAAAAGCTAAAATTTCTGCCTTGTTCATAAATGCGTCTTCCGTTATTTTCGTCGGCATTCTTGAATGCAAAATTCAGATGATTATAATAGGTTTTATTTGCTATATTCAGAATTGCCCCGCCAATTGAAAATCCCTTGAAAGGTTTCCATCCCAATCTTAAATCAAATGCGGTATGTCCGGAAGTTTCCGTTTCATTGAAGCTTGGTGCGAAATCTTTTTGAGTTGCAACCAATTCCGACCGGAAATCTATCCAATATTTTGTTTTTTCATATTTAAGCCCAAAATGTGCGCTCATCGGAGCAACTTGAGATAAGGGTTCGTCCAATGTTGTGTTATATGCTTTTGTAAACGACACATCAGATGTAAATCTCAAGTTGTTGTTCAATTTGATATAAAGAAATGCATCAAATCCATACTGATAGGCATTCACATTTCTGAATTGTTTTGGAGGTTTCGGAGTTCCTCCGCCACAACCGCCACTATTTGAAGTTAAGGCGGCATTGATAATTGGTGTGATATAGTCTTGCAGATAAGAATAAAATATACTACTACCCGTATGAATACCATCCCATTTTTTCTGAATGGAATATTCAAACTGGTTGTTTATTTCAGGTTTTAGACGAGGATTCCCGATATATTCACGTGAATCCGTTCCAACAATAAAACGATAGATATATCTTTCAATCATCGATGGTGTTCTGGTTCCGCGCCCGTAAGCCAGTTGCATTTGTAAAGCATCTTTTTTGTATTTGACAGAAAGGTTTCCTCCGATTGTTATATCGGTTTTGTTTTCAAGCTTTCCATAAATGTTTTCAAATCCTGTGGCGGGGTCTGGAATCTCGGCGTTGACATAGTCGCTGCGTATTCCAAAAGTTAAGAATATTGCATCAGCGGCTTTATAATTGGCTTCTGCAAATATGCCGAAATCATAGATGCCTGCATCTTGCCAAACTTTCAATTTTTTGATGCTTGGCGGGTCAAGCGGCACGCCTGTATTCGGATTGTTGTTCACGATAACGGTTTTTGTGCCGTTTCGTTTGATGATATCCGCGTCAAGACCCGTATAAACCAAAAGTTCTTCGTTTGGTGTCAGACCCAATTCAAATTTTCCTCCCAGTGTGTTTGATGTTACGGGTGTACGTGCATCTATTCCCGGATAATTCGGGCGTGTTTCTTCCATGCCGTAGCCGTTTGTCATCAAATGATCTACGAAGGAATAGTAACTTTTAAAAGATATGGATTTGATTTTATCGGTTAGCTTTTTTATTTTATAATCTGCCGTAAGCAAATAGCTGTCGTCTTTGGGAGAATCCATCATCAGTCCGGCATGTTTTATATTTTTTCCAAATTTTTGATGCCAATTCATTTGTAAACGCTGATTTTCTTTCGGATTATAACCGAACTTTATGCCGTAGCTGGTTGTTTTGAAGCCGGCGGGAGTTTTGAGGTTGTCTCCGTCAAAATAATCACCGAAATTCCGATATTCTCCATTCAAAGTGATATCGAATTTTTTTTGAGCATACATCAATTCCGCACCGTTTACGATATTGTTTCCGTTGGTTTCATATCCGGCTTGAATATTTCCTCGTAATCCGAATTGGTCAGGAGTCGGAGGGCGTGTCACCATATTGACAATCCCGCCGAATGTTTGTCCAAAACGAACGGTGTACGGACCTTTAATCACCTCGATTCGTCTTACTTCTTCCGGAATAACGTGTGCCGTTATCGGATCCATCCGATTCGGACATGCGTTAACCATTTTGCTTCCGCCGTCATATTTGATGTTCATCTCTTCATATTTAAAAGCCCGGAGAGAAGGCTCCATTGCCATTGAACTTCTTTTTTGAATATTGAATCCGGGGATATCTTTGAACAAGTCTGCAGCATTTCTCGGCTGACTTCCTTTTTTGATGTTGTCCATCACGACAACTGAATGCGTGATGTCTTTCAGAGGGTTAGCCTTTACGACAATCTCATCTAAGGAAACATTTCTAGATTTTAAAAAAATCTTACCGGCTTTTGATGCGGATATTTCTTTTGTTTCATAAGAAAGATGGACAATTTTCAATATGGCATCCGGTAATGCTTGAATGTGAAATCTTCCATAGAAATCCGTTGATGTTATATTTTGAGTTCCTTCAACTTTTATTGTAGCACCAACCACAGGTTCTCGAGATGTTTCGTCAAGAACAATTCCGTGAACACTAGAACTTTGTCCCCAAATTCGGGTGCTAAAAATTAAGCTGAAAATGATAATATATTTTATTTTCATCTTTTATAATTTATGAGTCAGTAATAATTTTCAATTTTGCCGAATTTTGACGAACACAATGCCAAATCTTTTTTAGGCAAAATGAAGTTTAAATGGGGTTTGTAATGAAATCTTGAAAATACAGTCATAACACCTATAAGTCAGCTGTGAAGCATGCCGGAACCTTGTGAATAAGTCGTAACACAACGCCCGAGACTTCACTACAAACCCCAAGCTAAAAATAATACTAGTTAATTTTTTATCAGGAAAGAGTAGGAGGGCGTAGTAACTCCTCTATGAAGGAATTTATGTCGGGTTGGATTATGAAATCCGAAATTTTATGATAATTATTTTCAGGAAGTTTGTAAACAACATTATAATCTCCTATTAGAGTTTTGACAAAAACGGGAATGTTGATTACGGGTATTTTAGGTGTTTCTTTTTTGTCATCGTCGCAGACTCTTTTCAAAAGTGCTTTTAGATAGGCATCTCCGTTTGAAGCCATTTTGGCGGTCTCTTCAGGGCAGTCACAGTCACATTGATCCGAGATTTTAACTATATTTTCTTGAGTGGAAACATAATACTGTATGAAAGGCACAAAAGGTTTGATCATAACCGCCCAAAAAGAAATAAGAAGTAATATGCCTAAAAAACGATTTTTCAAAAATAAAACTTTATTACAGTTGCATTGAAAACAAAGATATAAAAAATATTAAAATATCAGGCATGAAAATAAATAAAATACAAAAAAATCTTTTTTTAAAGATATTACTTAAATCAGTTTTTTATAAAAAAAATATTTTAAATTTGTTTCACTGTGGAAGAATAAATAATTAAAAACATTTTTATGTTATCAAACGCTTCAAAATATGCCATAAGGGCAGTATTATATCTAGCAGAGAAAAGTTCTGTCAAAACAAAGTTCGGCGCCAAGCATATTGCCGAAGAGCTTGAGATTCCACAACCGTTTATTGCAAAGTTGTTGCAACAATTGTCCAAAGCAAATGTTATATCATCCACCAAAGGACCTCGAGGAGGATTTTATACTACAGATACCAATCTGCAAAAAAATGTTTGTAGTATTCTTGATGAAATCGAAAACGAAAATATTTTTGACGGCTGCTTTTTGGGTTTGCCACAATGCAGTGACGAAAATCCCTGTCCCATTCACCATATTGTTGCGCCTTTTAAGGAAGCTTTGTTGGAAAAGTTTCAAAATCAAAGTATCGCCGATTTTGCCGGAGAGGTGAAAAAAAACGGGGCTTTTTTATCCCTGAAAGGTGTTAAGCAAAAGATTCTTTAAATCAAAAAATGATATTAATCATTTAATTATTAGGATTTTTCCTGTAAATTTGTTAGAATAAAAGACAAATTAATCTTTTAATATATTAACCAAAATAAACAAACTATGTTATCAAAGAATCAAGCAAAATGGTTTTTTTTGGGAGGGACAGCGGTTACGTTCTTAATATTTATAGGGCTAACCGTTTTTTCACTTTCAAAAGCGCAAGACCAAAGTCATGCCGATAAAATAACGGCGGAGGTGGCACACGGAAAAAATCTGTGGGAGAAAAACAATTGTATGGGTTGTCATACCATTATGGGTGAAGGGGCCTATTATGCTCCGGAATTGACAAATGTGATAGAACGCAGAGGAGAAGACTATGTCAAAGCCGTATTGATGTCTAAAACGCCTTGGGCGCCAAAAGGACGTAAGATGGTGGCTTATGCCATGAGTGAAGAAGATGCAAACGATGTGGTTGCATTTTTTAAATGGATCACTGAAATCAATCTGAACGGATTTGAAAATGTGGATAGAACGGTTTCGCCGTTGGCAAAAGACAAAATGACAAATAATAACTAAAAAAACTGATTAAGATGAAATATAAATCTCAAAAAGTAGCATATTGGTTTTTTGCCTTGTCTATGCTATTACTCACAATACAATTGACTTATGGCTTCATAATGGGCTTTGCTCGTTTGGGCTATGACGGACTTCATGAGTGGATTCCTTTCAATACCGCTCATACAGTGCATTTAAATACCCTAGTGGTTTGGTTGCTTTCAGGTTTTATGGGAGCAGCATATTATATTATTCCCGAAGAAAGCGAACGTGAACTATGGTCGGTTAAATTGGCTTATGTTCAATTGATTTCGTTGGCACTTGTCGGCGTTGCGGCATTAGCCGGTTATCATTTTAATATTTGGGAAGGACGTAAGTTTTTAGAAATTCCACGTGAATTGGACTGGTTGGTGGCAGGAAACGTAATTTTATTTTTGGTCATTCTTCTGATGACAATCATAAAAGGAAAGAAAAAATCCACTACTGAAATGGTGTTGTTTGGCGGATTGCTTTTTGCAGCGCTACTATATCTTCCGGGGATGATTACTTTTGACAGCCAAGTCTTGGATTCTTTCTTCCGTTGGTGGGTAGTGCACCTTTGGGTAGAAGGTGTATGGGAATTAATCATGGGAGGTATTCTAGCCTTCTTGCTAATTAAACTCACCGGAGTAGACCGTGAAGTGATTGAAAAATGGTTGTATGTTGTGATTGGTCTGACGTTCCTTTCTGGAATACTCGGAACAGGACACCATTATTATTACATAGGTGTAAACAAAATTTGGCTAATCGTCGGAGGTATTTTTTCTGCTTTAGAACCATTAGCATTTTTGGCTATGGCACTTTGGGCGGTGAACATGTATCGCAAGGGAGAAAAGAAACATCCTAATAAATTGGCAATTTACTGGACATTGGGTTCAGCCATTGTTTCTTTCTTGGGAGCAGGTGTGCTGGGGTTAGCGCATACGTTGCCACAAACCAATCTATATACACACGGAACATTGGTTACAGCCATGCATGGACACTTGGCTTTCTGGGGAGCATATGCCATGATTGTGATGGCAATGATCACTTATGCTTTGCCGAACATGACAGGAAGAAAACTATTTGATCATGCACGCGGACGTGCTGCATTTTGGATTTCAAATATCGGTATGTTTACAATGGTTTCTGCCTTTGCAGCCGCCGGAGTGGCACAAGTCTATTTGGAAAGAAGAATGGGTTATGATTTTGGCGATGTGCAAAATGAAATTCAAGTACATTTCTGGGTGCTGATAACGGGAGCGACACTCCTGTCAACAGGAATCATTCTGTATATTATCGATTTTATTAAATACGGATTGCCCACGGATGAAGCACTTGAACAATAAAAATTTCAATTAACCAAAATAATACAAAAAGAGATTGTCAATTATTTTGGCAGTCTCTTTTGTTATCTTGATATAAAAAACGAGAAACGATACTTAAAAAATATCATTAATTTTTAGATATGAACAAATCTCCATACTATCATCAAATAGGAAAAGAAGTAGAAGTTTTTAAACAAACTTATGAAAATCATTTGCCTATATTGCTAAAAGGACCAACCGGAACAGGAAAGACAAGATTTGTGGAATATATGGCTGATAAATTGGATAAAAAGCTACTCACGGTGGCTTGTCATGAAGAGACATCATCAACCGATTTAATCGGCAGATATATTATTAAAGGAACGGAAACCCTTTGGCTGGACGGTCCTTTGACCAAGGCGGTGAAAGAGGGCTATATTATTTATCTCGATGAAATTGCCGAAGCGCGCCCCGATGTGATTGTCGCCATTCATCCGTTGACAGACCACAGACGCGAGTTGTATATTGATAAATTGGGAAAAACCATCAAAGCACATAAAGATTTTATGATGGTGGCATCTTTTAATCCCGGCTACCAACGTGGGTTTAAAGAGCTGAAACCTTCAACAAAACAACGTTTTATTGCAATGACTTTTGACTATCCGGAAGAAAAAATTGAAAGAGAAATTTTGATTAATGAAACCGATATAGATAAAGATGTTGCAAAGAAATTGGTTAATATTGCTACAAAAATCAGGAACTTAACGGAGTTGGGGTTGACAGAAACCGTTTCGACCAGACTCTTAGTCGATGCGGCAAAACTCATCAAAACAGGCTTGCCAAAGCGCTTGGCGGTTCATGTGGCAATTGTAGAACCCTTGAGTGACGAACCTGAAATCATCGAAGCTTTAAGAGATTTAACCAACCTGTTGATTTAGATTGTTTGTATGTTTTAAAAGAATCAACAGCATCAAGAATTAACTTAATTAATTTAATAAGGCGAAAATGAGTTGGGACGAATTATTGGAAGGTGTCTTTTCAGGCTATTTTAAAATGTCGGGAAAATTGTCAAAAAAACGAAAAGAGGCCTTGGTCAATGCACAGAAAACAGCAAAATTGGAAGATTTGAAAAGCAGATTGACCATCTTTGCACGTGCCATTACCGGAGAAGCTGTCAATATCTATCCGGCAGAGCGGGAAGGAGGCTATAAAAATAATAATTTTTTCTTGCCTGTTTGGTTTGCTGCGCTACCCACGCTAAAACAAAACATAGATTTTTATCTGTTTAGAACATTATATCTGTCTGTTCAAAAGAATTTGAATTTGAATTGGAATAAAGAACAAGATAAAACCCTTGAAGAATCCAGAATAAAAGCATTTGAAACATCTGAAAAGGTGTTGGAAATTTTATTTGAAGACTATCCGATTACTCAAAAAATTCATAGAGAACTAAAAAATTATTTTACGGAAAAAGCAAATGAGAAAAGACCGCATGACTATTCTTTTGTCTATGGAAAATGGATGAAAAATAATCAGGAAGAAGAGAAGCAAGATAAACTCAAAAATTTTAACCAAAAAGCAAAGAAAGCCATTGAAAATCAGATAGAAACCATCTTGAAAGCCAATCCGGTTGAGGAAATCGAAACTTTGCAAGTGGATAAAAAACAGCAGGAGGATCAAGTGGTGAGCAACTATTTTGAAAAAGTGGAAACTCTTGAAGAACATAAAGGAGGTATTTGGAAAGATTTTGATGGAGAGGATGAACTGGATGAACACCAAAATGCCTTGGAACAATTGAGCTTGAGAAATACGGTCAGAGTAGATGATGACTCACATTCGATTTATCAAACCGACTTTTTAGAAAACATTACGATTTCTGAAAGTGCGGAAATAAATCTCAAAGATTATTATTTGACTTATGATGAGTGGGACTATTCCAAAAGAATTTATAAAGAAAATTTTTGCAAACTCTATCCCAAAAAGATATTGAAACAAGATGTGAGTTATTATAAAAACACGCTTTCAAAACATGCAAGTACTCTAATGGGATTGCGTAAAATGCTGACCAATGTCAACAACAAATATCAGCAACAACGCAGACAAACACAAGGAGAAGAGTTTGATATTGATGCACTTACAGATTTATATATCGATGTGCATTCCGGACACACGCCATCTGAGAAAATATATCTGTCCAAACGCAAAAAAGAAAAAGACATTTCCATTTTGATGTTGCTCGATGTGAGCCTTTCAAGCGATGGTTATGCCGCAGGGAACCGTGTAATCGATGTGGAAAAACAAGTGTCTATTTTGTTTGGAGAAATTCTAAACGAGTTTCATGTAGATTTTTCCATCGGAGCTTTCTTTTCAAAAACAAGAAATTATGCCACCTATGTGGAGCTGAAGAATTTTGATGAAGATTGGCAAAAAGCAAAATTCAAAATAGGTTCCATACAGCCACAAGGCTATACACGCATAGGAACAGCATTGCGTCACACCGGAACTTTGTTGGAAAAAAGAGAAGCAAAAAACAAATGGTTGATTTTAATTTCTGACGGGAAACCGAATGATTATGACCGATATGAAGGAAAATATGGCATCAACGATGTGAAACAAGCTTTGCGAGAACTGAAAGAAAAACATATTAATTCTTATGCGTTGGCAATTGAAGCGGAAGCAAAATATTACTTGCCGCAGATGTTCGGGCAAAATCACTATCAGATTTTAACCACTCCGGTAGAGCTTCTACAGTCGTTGGTAAAACTCTATGAAAAAATAAGAAGCTGAGTTTGGCAACATTTTTGACAGAAGAATAAACTGACAGATGTATTTGTTTTGTTGTCAAAAAATGTCTAACATTGTTCAACCAATTTATTTATACCATCATGAAAACAAAAATATATTTATTTTCTCTCGCACTTTTTGTATTTCAAATGGGCTTGTTGGCACAATCTTTTTCTTTCAGCTACGGAGCTTACGCTGATTTTAATCGTGTTGTTTACAAACCTGTCGGACAAGACGCCATAAAATATACCAAATCATCCGATGTGGGAATTGTGCTGGCACCTAGAGTAAATTTGTTTGATTATGATGATATTGCGACGCTATCTCTTGGCTCAAGAATAGGTTTAGGCGTAAATACTGAAAAAGCAGATATGCGTTTTCAGTTTCATGCTCCCGTTCTTGTAGGAATTAATTTTGGAAACGCTTCTTCTCCGTATGCGCGCAGTTCAACAGGAGGGTTTGTTGAAGTTGGTTATGAATTTTCAAGAATAATTGGAAACAATCCGATGATTTCACGAGATGGAATTCGCTATGATGTAGGTATTCGTCTAAGCTATTTTGAATTGAGTTTTCACCAAATTTTTATAGATGATAAAATAAATGCTTTCGGGGTATCACTTCTTTATAATTATAGATGATTGCAGGAGTATAAACCTGAAACATAAGTTACGCAGGAAAATGAACAAAATCCATATCTTTGGGGATAATTTTGTCGGATGAAAGAAGCACAAATAGATTATAAAAATGTATACTATCCTCCCGGAGGAATTCTCTTGTGGATATTGATTTTTCTGGAACTTATCACTTTTAGCGCTGCATTGATTGCACTAGCTGTTTACAGTCGGGAAAACCCTGAAGCTTATCATCAATCTCGGATGATGCTCAACAGCACTTACGGGGCAACAAATACAATTTTTTTGTTGACCAGCGGATTTTTCATGGCAACCACAATACACTTGCTTAAGCAAGTGAAAATTGATAAAGCAAAATTTTTTCTCAGACTCACAATGTTGGGAGGCTTTTTGTTTTTGGCGCTAAAAACAATTGAATATTATGAAAAGATTGAACATGGTTTGACTTTGAGTTACAATACTTTTTTTACATTTTATTGGTTGCTTACCGGATTTCACGTGATTCATGTTTTGGTGGGATTGGTTATTTTGAGTTTTATGTATTTCAATATCAAAAAAAAGAGAGAACAAATCAATATTTTAGATGCTGAAGCCGGCGCCACCTTTTGGCATATGTGCGACTTGATTTGGTTGTTGTTGTTTCCGATGCTCTACTTAATTTTTTAGTTATGGAGAAAAAAAATATTTATACACTTACTGCCTTGGCCATACTCACGATAGTAACAGCAAGCTTATCGAATAATTCAGATGCCATAAAGTATGTAGCGATTCTGATTTTATTGTTTTCAGCAATGAAATTTATCTTGGTGGCTTTTCAATTTATGGAACTTAAGAAAGCAAACAACTTATGGAAAACACTTCTAGTCATGTTATTGTTTATTTTTGTCGGTGCAGTTAGCCTGATTGTCAGTTAATTTATTACCATAAGGAATTGACCAAGGCGGATAATCCCAGAAAAAACATAACAAGTGCCAAAATCAGGTTGAAATTTTTTGCAATAAATTGAATACGATGAATAAACCGGTGGGCATGTTTGGCATAAGTGTGTAAAATAGCAAAAGCACCCATGATGGCGCCAAGCACAAAAACAGATACATAGGGTTCATCCAATTTCAGAATACCCTGCATTTCCAAAAGAGAGCTATAAGTGAAATAAAAAGGAATTGCCATAGGGTTGATAAGAGAAATCACAAGACCGTAGAGATAAGGATTTCTGATATTAATTCCCGATTTTTTTACCACATGCCTTCTGTTGTATTGTCTCCAAAAAATGTAGGATAAACCCCAAAAGATAAAAACGGCAATCTTTGAAAACGATTTGATCACCTCAGGATGTTCATGCAGGTATTCTGCTCCTAAAAGTGCGATATGCGCTTGAATGATGATGGGAATCACAACACCGAATGAAAATTTAACTGCTTCTTTAGAGCCGCGATCCAAAGATGTGTCTATGGTGGTCATAGTGAGCAGCCCCGGTGTGAGTAAGCCGAGAAAAGCCATAAGAAAACCGATGAATAGATGGAGTAAATAGACCATCATTTTTTTTGTTTTGGGAGATTTTTAGTCAAATGTTAGTGACAGTCTATCTCCTCTTTTTCTTTTTAGGCGTGAATTTTGTGCCGCGTTTGGTGTTAGGGTCAATTCTGTGTTGCAGTTCTTTGATTTGTTCAGCGAACATATTTTTTTTGTCCAAACTTTTTGATTCGTTCAAAAGATTAATGGCTTCTCTGTTTCTTTTTTTTGCAATGGCAATTCCCGCCAAATTCAATTTTGCCATGGCTTTATCATGATCCATCATCAGACCGGTGCTCAAGGCTTGACGAAAGAATTTTTCAGACTGGGTGATATTTTCTCGTTGGATCAAAGTGCCTTTTAGCAAATAATAATACGCTTCTTGAGGTTTGATGAGTTGTGCCTTTGGATTTTTTATTTTTTCCAACCATTTTGCGGCGCCATCCATATTTTCTTTTCGGAGTTTTAAAAATGCCAAAAGAATATACTCGTTTCTAACGTAAAAAAACAATACAACAAAAGTCAAGAGAATCAAGAAAATTCCATTGCCGATATTTGATTCCGTAAACTGCCAAATAGATAATCCGAAAATGATGAGTGCTACAACAAGCTTTATATTTTTATGCATGACTCCATATATTTATGTTATGGCAAAATTACGAAAAAAATATAGAGATAATAAATTTTAATTTTCTGTGCTTGAGAAATTCAATTCCTATTTTGGAGATGATAAGCAATAAGCAGATGTACCACCTCATTATAAGAATGAATACCGGACGCTTGTTTGTTCATTTTGAGATAGATATCATAACCTTGTGAAAAGTCGATAGGGAATTTATATTTTTCACTGAATTGTCGTGCTTCTGAAAAATTTTTCATTATACCTCGATGGAGTTGATGCATATATTCTTTATATAAGTTTTTATCATATTTTCTTATTTCTATCAAGCAATATCGTAGGGCATCAATATATCCGGAATATTGAAAATAAGGATCCGGATGACGGGTTGATGCCAAGTAGCCCAAAAAGCAGGCTTCATTTTCCGGCGCAAATCCCAATTGATGTGCCATTTCGTGCGTAGTGATGCCGGGCAAAAAGACTTTTGGAAATAGTCGGTTGATTTGCGCTTCGCCGGTGAAAGGATTCAAATAGCCGCTCACTCCCATATAAGATATTTGTTTGCTCAAAAGAGAGGTTTTGATGCAAGCCTGAGGATATTTCAGGGCGATAATATCTTGAATATTTTGATAGCCCTCAGGGGCTTTTTCCATGATTTGTTCAATGCTGTATGGAATTTCAACGGCAAGCGTATCGTTTTTTGTGATAATGATTTGTAGCCGATTGGTTTTGTTAATCATCAATTGTGTGATTTCTTTTAATTGTTCGGCGTTATATTTTTGATTTGTTAAATTCATTTGTTTTGCCAGTGGCATTCTGAAATAGTTAAATCCCCAAGACAAATAAAAAATCCAGACAACCAAGAGCAAATAAACGGAAAGCTTCAATAGGCTTATCAAAGGTTTTTTGATGTTTTTGATGATGAGAAACATCAAATAAATCAAGTAAAGAACGCCAAAGAAATAAAAAATATCTCCGACGGAAAACGGAATAGACTTATAAGTAAAACGGTTAACAACAGCGATAAAGGGATAGAGCTTTTGTGCATAAAAAATTTCTATAAACTCAGGAAAATATCCTGCGACTTTTATAGCGAATAATGTCACAATCCAATATTTGAAATGTGTGGAAACCGGTTTATGAAAACTAAATAAGTTCATTTATAGATCTAGCAAAAATTTTGTAGAATCAATTATAGGTAGAATGATTCCATTAAAGAATGTGTTTTGAGTTTTTTCCAAAATAATTCCTCTTGATGTAGCATATGAAATATTCATCAAACTGGCAGCTAGTGGTAGTCCTACATTTTTTTGGTTCTTTTTTGTTTCAACATAATGTTGGATATTGTCAATCTTAAAGTGAAATTCCAAGGCTATTTCTGCAGATAAACCAATGTCTTCTTGATCGTCATTTACTGATATGAAGTTAAAAAACAGCCTATAACGGGCAGCATTTCCATTAAAATCAAATGCAATATTGTGTCCCATTTCAATTTTTAGTCCGGAAGATTCTAACGGAGAATTGATATATTTTTCTGATGCATCAACATCAAGTTTGAGCAAATTTACTTTCAGTAAATTAATGTCATCGGGGTTGACGTTTCCTATTTTATGTGCCATTGCTTAGCTAACTTTTTTTTGGGTGTTATGAAAGAGAAAAGGTTTACGACTTATTTCTCTATTTTCTTGATAATTAGAGCTTATCTTTTTATTTGTGTTCGTGCCTGCCATCACTTTCAATGTGACATACTTAATCTCTTTATATTTTTCTTTTGCTTGTAAAGGAGTAACAATAATTTGTTCGTTGAGTATAGCGGAAATTTTGGAAATACTTTTGAGTGTAAGATTGTGTGTGCCTGATAGCCATTTACTAATTTCAGATTCTCTTTTTCCCAATTTTTGTGCCAAATCTTTCTGCGTTAGTCTCTTGTCATGTAGATATTTCATTACTTGCTCTGAGATTGCCAGATTAATATCCACATAATCATCAATCTCTTTTTTGATGGGTGAATTAAAAAAATCTTTAATATTTTTGTAATTTTCCATGGTGATAAAATTTATAAATACAAGATAAAATCATTACTAAAAACTAGTCTTCCTTGTTTATTAATCTTTATTTCTTTTTCTTTTATTGCTATTTGAATTTTTTGACTATAGATGTTTGCATCATGAAAATGCATACTGACTTCCGGTGATTCTTGAGATGTGCTTTTTGTTTTCATTCCTCCGTTAAATAGAATGACTGAATTTTCATTGATTCTCATGCAATATAGCCTTAGATTATGTTTAGTACTCACAAAGTTAGGAGGTAATGCATCGGCTGTGTTTTCAAATCTAAAATATTGTTTTTTCGCGCCATATTTATTACCAACTTTTTCTAAAAAACTTTTTAAAATAGCTAAATCTTCATTTAACCTCTTTTCTAGCATTTTGTTGACAAATTGGTGAAACAAACTTTCTTTGTCACCATCAAGTAAAATGCTGTAATAGGTAACCTCTTTATAATGGATAAGTTCAATTATTTCTGCAAACATATTAATTTATAAGTTAATATCAAAATATTATTCACTTAAAAATGAATTTTATCATTTTTATAAAATTCCTTCATCGGCAAAACTGAAATAGTTTTGATTTGCAATAATGAGATGGTCCAAAAGTTCAATATTCAAAATTTTGGATGCTTCTTTAATCTTAGCAGTAATTTTTTGGTCGCTTTTGCCGGGATTTTTATTTCCTGAAGGATGGTTGTGTGCAATGATAAAGGCGGTGGCATTTTTTTCGAGTAAAGTTTTCATCATCAAACGAATGTCTACAATAGAAGTATCCAAACCGCCGGTTCCGATTTTTTCCTGAGCAACCACCCGATTTTTTTTCAAAATAATCACCCAAAATTCTTCTATATCCAAATCAGACAGTATAGGAGAGAGCAGCTCAAAAACATCGATAGAAGAATGAATTTCTTTTTTGTCTAGCGCCTTGCTCAGATTTCGGCGTCTCCCGATTTCAAGGGCGGCAATAATGCCGATGGCTTTTGCTTCACCAATTCCTTTGAATTGCATCAAATCTTTGATATTCAACTTTCCCAGTTCATCTAAATTGTTTTTGACCTCATTTAAAATTCTTTTTGACAAATCAACGGCAGATTCTGTTCTGTTTCCGGAACCGATTAAAATGGCAATCAGCTCGGCATCAGAAAGTGCAATTACGCCTTTTTTGAGCAGCTTTTCTCTGGGGCGATCATCTGCAGACCATTGATTGATTGGGATTTTATTCATTGTTGATGGTTTTGAGTTTTTTGAAATCCAATCTGCCGTAACTTCCTGAACTCATCAATAGAAGTACTTTGTTTTTCAAGTCATAATCATATAGATATTGGTGGAGACTTTCAGGTTCTGTAAACACTTTTAAATCAGGACGATCAAATTCTTTTACAATCAATTCAGGGGCGATGGGTTCCATTCTTTTGATGGCGATTGCCTTTGGAGAATAGAACACAACGGCCTCATCTGCCTTGTTGAGTGTGTTTTTATATTCCGGTAAGAAGTTTTTGTTCAAACTGCTGTAGGTGTGCAACTCCAATATGGCAATCACTTTTCTGTGAGGATATTTTTCTTTAACAGCGTTGACACTGGCTTGCACTTTTGATGGTGCATGGGCAAAATCTTTTATAATTACTCGGTCGTCACTTTCCAGAATATTTTCCAAACGCATATCGGCTCCTTGAAAACTTTGAATGGCATCAAAAAAATCTGCATCTGAAATATTCAAAGTTTTGCAAATATTTCTGGCAGCTTCAAGATTTTGCATATTGTGCTTGCCAAAAATGTTTAAAGGTATTTTTTTGGTGTCGGTTAGTATATGAAAGATGCCGTCAACGATTTCATAATCGGGGGTTTTGTAGGCTATTTTGTTAATGTTGTTTTTGTTTTCAAGTGCCATCTCCGCAAGCACTTTGTCTTCTTTATTGTAGATGAGAGTTCCTCCCGGAACAATGCTGTCAATATATTTATCAAATTGTTTGATATAGTCTTGTTTGTCCGGAAATTTATTCATATGATCCCATGCAATTCCGCTGATAACTGTGGTGTGTGGTTTATACCAAAGAAATTTTGGTCTGGTGTCGATAGGAGAGGAAAGATATTCGTCTCCCTCGAGTATGATATTATCGTTTTCGTTGTTCAGGGAAACCATATTTTCAAAACCTTTCAGTTGAGAGCCAACCATATAGTCCGTGGAGATATTCATTTTGTTCAGCACATGTAAAATCATGGATGTGATGGTGGTTTTTCCATGTGAACCTGCTATAACCACTCTGTTTTTATTTTTGCTTTGTTCATATAGATATTCGGGGTATGAAAAAATAGGAACACCGATTTCTTGTGCTTTTTTAAGTTCAGGATTATCGGTCTGAGCATGCATTCCTAAAATAATCACATCGATATCTTGTGTGATTTTTTCAGGGAACCACCCGAATTTTTTTGGGAGAAGCTTGTGTTTTTCCAATCTTGATTTTGACGGGTCAAATATGGTATCATCACTTCCACTGATTTGATATCCTTTGTTTTTTAGAGCTATGGCCAAATTGTGCATGGCACTTCCGCCGATGGCGATAAAATGTATTTTTTGCATAAATCTATATCTTTTTATAAGATGCCGAATTGTTGATGTAAAGATAAGGAAAATCTGCTAAATACGGGTTTTGATGAGAGCCGGTATGATTATATAAAAAAAACCACGGTGTGACTTAAAGCCACACCGTGATTGTTATATAAAAACTCAAACAGATATTAGAAACTATATCTCAATCCGGCTTGTAACTGCCATCTTGAGTCCATACTGTAGTCGTTAAAGAAAGTATGTTTCAGCGTAGTATCAAATGAATAAACAGGTGAGCCTGAACTGGTGTCTACACCAATAGGCTGTCTGTTGGTCGGTAGTTGTGTGACGCCCCAATCTTTGTTCAATAAGTTAGGGAAGTTGAGTAAGTTTATATTAAACTGAATTTTTTGAGTGCCGTTCAGTTTATAGCTTTGAGTAATTTTTAGATCCATCTTGGTTCTCCAAGGGCTGATAGCGGCATATTTACCCATATATTTTCCTCGGTGGGCGTTCAAATATTTATCTTGTTTGATAAAATTATTAAAGGCTTGTCTTTGACGGAATCGTTTATCAAGTGAACCGGAAAAAGTCATTTGGTCAATTTGACTTTCTGTAGGAATATAGATTAAATCGTTGAGACTTGATCCGTCGCCGTTGATATCTCCTGAATAGGTGTAGGAAAAACGTCCGCCTTGTGCTACTTCATAGAACACGGCAATACCGGTGCTGTATTTTTCTTCTTTTCCATATTTCCATTCTTTACCGGTATAGCCCACAAAACGGTGTCTATCTCCGTAAAGCGAAGGAGAAAGCACGCCTTTATTCACATTTCCCAATGCGGGATTTCTGTCAAAAGCATCTCCTGTGATTTCCGCTTCAATGGAGTTGACATCTTGTGAATCTTGGAAATTATATGCCAGACTAGTATGAAGGCCGTTTTCAAAATTTCTACTTATTTTGACGGTGAAATTATAACTATATCCTTTATCCGTATTGGTAAAAGTATATGCGCTTGTAGCAAGTCCGAAATCAGGCATAATTGCATGGTCAGTTGATGTGTATATGGGTCTATGATCAACAGGACTATTTAGTGTTCCTGAGGGTGTTTTCAACCCGTAGTTTCTGACCATCATACCATTGATGTCTTTGGTGTAGGCGGCATCTATGCTGGTAATCCAACCTTTCCAATTATAGTCCATCCCGATACTGCTTCTCCATACTTGTGGAAACTTAAAGTCAGGTGCTGTAGGTGTCATATACCATCTCCCCACATTAGCTAAGTGGTTGCCTAACCAAACAAAGGGTAATCTTCCGGTAAACAGTCCGGTGCCTCCACGCAATTGCATACTTTTATCTCCAAATACATCGAGATTAAATCCTAGTCTGGGCGACCATAAGATTTTTGTAGATGGGAGATTTCGGGCACTCATTTTGATTTTTTTTCCGTTTTCATCATACCAATCTACAGTTTCCATGATATAATCTGTTCCTTGTTCTTTGATTTTTTCTTCAACATATTCTTTTGTGTTGAAATACATTGGTTTGTCTCCCCTTAGCCCTAAAGTCAACTTGAAATTATCATTGATTTGAAATTCGTCTTGAGCAAAAAAGCCCAATTGTCCTACATCCATTTTAGTGACATTCCATTTTCCGGATGCATCTGCCGTTTTTGCAGCGTTAATTCTTTGTTGGATATATCCGGATGTAATGGAATCTCTGAATTGTTGCATGGTATAAGAGCCAAAAATGTCAAATCCATATCCAAACAGATTAAAGGAATTGTTAAAACTGAATTTTTCAAAATTTGCACCGAGAGTGAGGGTGTGTTTATTCATGGTGTAGGTCAATATATCGGAAGCTTGCAATACTTTTTGATCCAAAGTATTGTGAATGGAAAAAGGTTCATGACCGGCTATGATATAAGATGCACCTTGATCATCCACAATATTGATGACAGGCGCCGGGGTAGATTTGGGATTTCTATAATCGTCGAAGTGGGTATAACCGGCTTGAAATTTGTTGGAAATGGCGCCATCATCTGAGCCCCAGTTTAATTCTGTCAAGAAAGAGTCGATGATATTGTTGATTCGGTAGCCTGAATTTTCAAATTGCATCACGGTTTTATCGGGCCCTCTATGTCTGACGGCTTCCGGATGAGCATTGAGATCTCTGTATGCAGTCAGATGGTTATAGATGAACGAAGCACGAAAGTTATCTGAAATATTCCAATCTACTTTGCCTATATATTTATGAGAATAAGTGTCATGCATATAGCCTTCATAGGCTCCTGTATTATAGCCTACGCTTTTAAGCAATTGTGATACTTCTTTTAAATCCGCATCGCTGACTCGAGATACGTTGTCTCCTGTTCTTCCACTTTTTTTTGCGATATAGTAAGAACCTAAGTCGTTTCTGTCATCTCTTTCAAAGTTGGCAAAGAAAAATAATTTATCTTTAATAATGGGCCCTCCGATACTAATTCCTCCTTGCAATTGACTTAGGTCGGGTTTTAGTGCGGTATTGCCTAAATTTACTTTTCCGGTCATGTCTTTGTTACGAAAATATCCGAAAATGGTTCCGTGAAATTCATTGGTTCCACTTTTTGTAACAGCATTTACGGCGGCACCGGTGAATCCGGATTGAGTTACGTCATAGGGCGCAACAGACACCTGAATTTGATCAATGGCATCAAGAGAAATGGGTTGTGCATTTGATTGTCCTCCGGGAGTGGCGGCATCCAATCCAAACGGGTTGTTAAAAACGCTTCCGTTTAATGAAAAGTTATTGTATTGATCGTTTCTTCCGCCAAAAGAGCCATTACTGGCAGAGGGTTCTAATCTGTAAAAATCTGCTGCAGAACGAGAAATGGTTGGCAGAGCCTCTAATTCTTTATGCCCGATACTGGTTTGTGCTCCGGTGCGGTCTTTACTAAACACATTGCTTCTGTCAATTTTGAGCACAACTTCGTTTAGAGTGTTGCTAGACTCTTGCATTTGAATTTTTAGGTCGGTTGTTTCGCCGAGTTTCAAGAAAATATTATTGAGTTCGACAGATTGATAGCCCACATATTTGACAAGAACTTTATAAGGTCCGCCAATGCGAAGGTTGGAAAGCAAAAAGCTCCCGTTTTCTTGAGAAATGGTTCCGTTTCTGGTTCCGGTAGGTGTGTGTACCACCAAAATTTCCGCTCCCATCATGGGGCCATCTTTGTCTTTGACAACTCCTTTAATTTTAGAAGTAGTCACTTGTGCAAATGCTGATGAAATCATCAGAAATAGCATAATAAAAAATGCAATTTTTGTTTTCATTGTTGATTTGAGTTTTTTTGTTTATATAGACCACAAATATAATTTATTGTGTTTGATTTTTTTTGATATGAGTGGGTATATTATTAACAATACAATGGTAATAACTCCTTTGTGTTTATTATTGCATATAAGTTGGTTCAATAAATATTTTTTTGCTCTATAAAATATTACCCAATCCGAAGAGTAGCGAAAATAAGAAACTGAGCAATGCAACTTTTTTTAGTTCGGGATCAAAGTCTTTCGGATTGTTGGTTTGGATAATTTTTATCAAGTGTATGAATAGGAATAGATATGGAATGACAAACAACCATTGCCATTTGGAATGAATATGATGAAAAATGTAGGCAGAAGACAAAAAGAAAGGTAATGTGATTAAAACGATATGATATTTTTTGGCATTTTCCAATCCCAGTTTTACGGGAATTGTATTTTTGTTTGATTTTCTATCGTTTTCAATATCTCTCATATTGTTTAAATTAAGTACGGCAACGCTCAGCATCCCAATGGATAGAGCAGGGAATAGAATGCTGTAGTCTGTTTCTTTGGTATAAAGAAAATATCCTCCTAAAACAGAGACTAATCCAAAGAAAATCAACACAAAGAAATCACCCATACCATAATAGCCATAGGCAGATTTTCCAACGGTATATTTAATGGCGGCAACAATGGCGGCAATACCTAAAACCATGTAGAGTATAGCATATAAAATATTTTCCGTCCCAAATGAATAAACGATAAGAAATAGGGCGGAGATAAAAGATAAAATTCCGGTGAAGATAACGGCTTTTTTCATTGCCGACGGACTGATAATTCCGCTTTGTAAAGCTCTTTCCGGACCAACACGATTTTGATTATCAGTTCCTTTTATGCCGTCTCCATAATCGTTGGCATAGTTGGAAAGGATTTGAAACAGACTTGCCGTGAGAATGGATAAAAATAAAATAATCCAATCGAATTGCTGTTCCGGAACCAAAAATCCTGCAAGCACAATGCCGGATAGGGAAAGTGGTAGTGTGCGTAAGCGCGCAGCGTCAATCCATTTGTTCATCACGTTCGTTTTTGAGATAATTAATAGCTGCTTCCAAATCTTCCATGGTGTCAATGCCAAAATTGATGATATCTGTTTCAATCATTTTTATTTTCATACCGTTTTCCAGGAATCTGAGATTTTCCAGTTTTTCAATTTTCTCCAATTTGGATGCCGAAAGTTTGCTTATCTCCTTGAGTGCGATTTTCCTGAAAGCATAGACGCCTATATGCTTGTAAGCAAAAGAAAAATTTAGATCTCTGTTAAACGGAATTGGCGCTCGGGAAAAATACAATGCAAAATTATTTTTATCAACCACAACTTTTACATTGTTCGGATTGGCTATCTCAGATGGTTTTTTAATACTTATCATCAACGATGCAATATCAATTTTCAGACGCTTATCTTCTTTGAAAACATCGATAAGCTGAGAGAGTGCTTTTTTGTTGATAAAAGGTTCGTCTCCTTGTATATTGATAAAAACATCAGCATCAATTTCATTGGCAAATTCTGCAATACGGTCAGTTCCGGTTGTGTGTTTTTTCTTGCTTTTTAAGACTTTGCCTTTGTTGGAACTGATTTCATTATAGATGATGTCACTGTCTGTTATAACATAGACATCATCAAACAGTTGAGAACTTTCTGCCGCTTGATAAGTTTTTAAAATAACGGTTTTTTCTCCGAGCTTTTTCATTAGTTTACCGGGGAATCTTTGTGAGTCGTAGCGTGCAGGAATAAGTGCAACCGTTTTCATTTTTTAGGGTTTTATATTTTTATCTAATATTTTATGAACCTGTCCGCTGTTCCAATCTGCAGCTCCTGTTTTTCTAACGATAATATTTCCGGACTTGTCAATGATAAAAGTTATGGGAATACTAGGAGATTCTAATATTTGCGGCATTTGTGTTTGGGCATAATAAACAGGAATATTTATTCTGTGATTTGCCAAAAAAGCTCTTACCCTTTCAGGTTTGTCATGTGCCACAAAAAGAAAAACAACCTCGTTTTTATATTTTTGATATAGTTTTTCCAGGCTAGGCATTTCGGCTACACACGGAGGACACCAAGTTGCCCAATTGTTAATCAGAATTACTTTTCCTTGGAAATTTTCCAGGTTGATGTTTTGTCGGTCCATTGAAATTAGTTGCCAGTTAAAATTATCTAACTTGATTTGTTCGTTTTTGTCTATTTCCAAGGTTTCCACTCTTGATGTCACATAAGATACTCCTTTGATAAGCAAAGCACGAAGCGGCATGCCTGCCGGAGTGAACATGAAAGCAATCAGTCCGAAGAAAAGAATGTTTTTCCAATGTTTTTTGATAAAATTCATCATATACGATTTAAGGCAAATGTATAAAAAAAACAAATCCGCCTTGTGTGTATAAAGCGGATTTGTTTGAATGATATTGGTTTGAAACTTATTTATTTTTGATTTCTTGCCCCATTAGCTTCATAAACTCGTCTAGTTTGGGCAATAATATGATTTCTGTTCTTCTGTTGGTGTTTCTTCCCTCGGCAGTGTCATTAGAAGCTTTGGGAACCCACTCGCCTCGTCCGCCGGCAGTTAGTCTGGCAGGGTCAACACCAAATGATGTTTGGAGTTTTCTGGCAATGGCAGTTGCTCTCATTGCACTCAAGTCCCAGTTGTCTTTCAGACAGGCGGTTTTGATGGGAACATTGTCAGTATGTCCAACAATCAAGACTTCATAATCTTTATAATCATTGATGATTTTTGCCAGTTTAAACAAAACACCATCAGCTTGTTTGTTGATAACGGTTTTTCCTGATTGAAACATCATTTTGTCTGACAAAGAGACAAAAACAACGCCCTTCTTGACTTTAACATCCAAATCTTTGTCGTTGTTTGTCCCGAGAGAGCGAGTGATTTTTGTGCTTAAAACATTGTTGAGTGAGTCTTTTTTCTTGTTTTCAACAATCAACATTCTGATATATTTATTTGAGCTGTTTATTTCATCCAATAATTTGCTGATATTGACATTTCCTTGCTGATTCAAGTTCACGCATTTGTCCAATGCATCTTGCAATGTTTTGTTGTTGTCTTCAAGTGCGCCCAAACGGGTTTTGTATCTTTCTTTGTCGAGAAGACAGTTTTGGAAGTTTTGTTTGTATTCTGCCAAATACTTTTCAGTTTTGTTTTTGTCTTCTAACAGGGCATTGTATTTTTTCTTGCTCACACAAGAACTCAATAAAATGCTTAATGTAAATCCGAGTATAAAAATCTTTTTCATTTGATGTGTGTTTTATTGTTTAATTTTTAGGTGTTGTAAAGTTATTAATTTTTTTTCTATTAGAAAAACGTTTATGTCCGAAAAATATTTTATTTTTAGGTTTTATTTTTATGTGGAAAATTATTCAAGATAATATTCTGATTGCTTTTGATTCCATTAGGGGACAGTTGGTTAGAGCAATAATTACCTTATTGATTATTGCTTTGGGAATTATGGCATTGGTTGGAACGCTCACGGTTGTGAACGGAATAGAGAATAATTTCAATCAAAGTTTGGCAAGTTTAGGCTCGAATAAGTTCACGTTCAAGCGATATGAAACGGTTTTTGGCAACCAAAGACACAACCGAAGAAACAGAAAAAAAATCAATCCGCCAATTTCTTACAGAGAAGCAATCACCTACAAGAAAAAATATAAATTTGACGGAACCGTGATCTCCATTTCTTATTTTGCCGCAAGCAATGTTGAAGCAAAGAGTGAAAATATCAAGTCAGATCCTGAGTTCACAGTGATAGGAATTGATGAAAATTATTTGGAAGTGAATGCCGATGAATTGACGGAAGGGAAGAAAATCAGCCGGAAGAATATAGAAAATAATGACAGATTTGCAATTATTTCCAAAGATATTAAAAAAGCACTTTTCAAAGATATTAGTCCAATCGGAAGGAATATCATTATCAATGGAAACAGATTCAAAATCGTCGGATTATTGAAATCTAAAGGGGCAACATTTGCCGGAAGTATGGATAACAAAATTTATATTCCGATCAATCTGGCACGTTTTATTTTTCCAAAAAAAAATGCCAATTTTCAGATTACTACGGCTGTTCAAAATAGAGATGTTTATAGTCAATCCATAGACAAAGCCGTAAGTGTGATGAGAGATATCAGAGGGCTGAAACCTATTCAGGAAAATAATTTTGGAATGGATAGAAGCGATAAATTGGAAGAAGAACTTAAGTCGGTTACAAAATCGCTCAATATTCTGGCGCTAATCATAGGCTTGATAACCATCTTGGGTTCTTCTATTGCTTTGATGAATATTATGTTGGTTTCCGTGACTGAAAGAACCAGAGAAATAGGCATCAGAAAAGCCATAGGCGCTAATAGGTTTTTGATTATGATTCAGTTTTTTGTAGAAACCTTAGTCATCACAGTCATGGGAGGATTAGTGGGGATGATATTGGGAATTTTGATTGGTTTTGGAATAGCAAAAATGATGAAAGTAGACTTTTCCATGCCTTGGAATGCTATTATTGCTGCATTTATTGTTACCTTTGCGGTAGCATTTGTATCGGGATTATATCCTGCCTATAAAGCATCAAAATTAGACCCTATTCAAGCATTGAGATATGAATAAAGTAGCACTAAAACAGACAAAGGTGTCTGATTGTATTATCATTGATATTCCTAAGATTGAGGATGTTCGAGGAAAATTGGCTGTTGTTGAAAACGGGCTGTTGCCTTTCAAGATGAAACGAGTTTATTATCTGTTTGATATTCCTGCCGGTGCTTACAGGGGAGGGCATGCACACATCAAAGAACAAGGTTTTTTGATTGCGATGAGTGGCAGTTTTGAAGTTGTGCTTAAAGATGGTTTCGATGAAAAAAAAATACTCTTGAACAGACCTGACCAAGGTTTGTTGATTCCCTCCGGAATTTGGAGAGAATTGCAAGGCTTTTCCCAAGGGAGCATAGGAGTTGTGGTGAATTCCGATGAATTTGATGAATCCGATTATATCAGAGACTATCAGACTTTTCTTCGATATAAGCGCCAAAATCAATAATCTTTTCAGATTATAAATTTCAATTAATTTTTTGTCATTATTTCATTATTTAAAAAATAATTCATATCTTTGACCGAACGTTCAGTCAAAGATAGAACATTGCAACCTGTTTGCAGCATTTCGGATTTATTTTTGTCTTTAGATAAAATGAAGCATATGTCGCCCAGAACAAAAGAAGATAACGAAAAGATAAGGAGTTTAAGAAAGCAAGAGATTATTAACGCTGCCTTTGAACTGTTTGCTTTGCGAGGCTATCACAGGACATCAATAAGTGAGATTGCCAAAAAAGCAAAAGTTTCCAAAGGTTTGATATACAATTATTTCAATAGCAAAGAAGACTTGTTGAAAGAAGTTGTTTTGAACAGCTATAAGCAAGCATCGGATGCCTTATATGAAAAAATGCAAGAAGAAATCCAAAAAGAAAACAATAATGACGTTCTAAAAAAGGTGATTGAATTATTTTTTGAAATGATGAAGGAAAAGGCGCATATTTGGAAACTGTCCATTTCTTTGTCTATGCAAGTTAGTGATATGCCCGAAATCAATAAAATAATGTATCGCATTTTTTCAGAAGCTTTCCTAAGAATTTCTTATTTACTTAACCCGTATAATATTAAAAAAGTAGAAACTGATGCACGTATTATTGCTGCAACGCTCGATGGAATTGCCTTGCACTACTATGTTATGGACAAGAACTATGATTTGGAAACCGTGAAACAAAAACTGATTGAGAATATAACAAATTTGATAAATAATAATAAACCATGAAAATCTTTATAACAACTTTATTAATGATTTTTTTTAGTAGTACTCAAGCCCAGAGTGCGACGGAAATCATTAAAAAATCAGATAAAAAAATCAGAGGGAACACATCATATGCAGAGATAAGCATAAAAATTATCCGCCCGAAATGGCAACGAGAAATGAGATTGAAAAATTGGTCTAAAGGAGATGACTACGCCGTTTCATTAGTCACTTATCCGGCAAAAGAAAAAGGCATTGTATTTTTGAAACGTAAGCATGAAATGTGGAACTATATGCCGTCAATTGAGCGGCGTATCAAAATGCCGCCGTCAATGATGTTGCAATCATGGATGGGAACTGATTTAACCAATGACGATTTGGTAAAACAATCTTCGATAGTAAAAGATTATGAACATAAAATCGTAGGAGAAGAAAATATTCAAGGATTGAAATGTTGGAAAATTGAGTTAACTCCCAAAGAAGATGCGCCGGTGGTTTGGGGAAAAATCATTTTGTGGATAGACCAAAAAGATTTGATGCAAGTCAAGGTTGAGTTTTATGACGAAGATGAATTTTTAGTCAACAAAATGTTGTCTTATCAGCCTAAAATGTTTGACGGGAGAAAGTTGCCGTCCAGAATTGAGTTTATTCCGATTGATAAACCCGGCAATAAGACTGTTATTATTTATAAAACTTTGATATTTGATAAACCGATTAATGACAGGTTTTTCTCAATCAATAATATCAAGAGAATAAGATGATTTGAGAATGAAAACAATTTTAAAACTCGCATGGCGAAATATTTGGCGGAACAAGAAGAGAAGCATTATTACAATTGTTTCCATTTTTATTGCAGTATTTTTGGCTTTGATAATCAGGTCAATGCAGTTAGGAATGTATGATAATGTTATCAAAAATGTGGCGGGAAATTATACGGGCTACGTGCAAGTTCATGCCAAAGGATATTGGGAAGACCGAAATTTGGACAACTCTATAGTGATTAATGATTCTTTGACTCAAGAGCTATTAAACATTAAAGGTGTACAAGATTTGGTGCCGCGATTAGAAGCATTTTCATTGGCATCTTTCGGAACCAGTTCCAAGGGTGTGCTGATTAATGGTGTGGATGTGGAAAAAGAACGCAAGATCAAACCCATTGATGAACGTTTGTCTGTTGGAAAAGCTTTTTTGCCAAAATCAAATGAAGTGATCATAGGTAAAGGCTTGGCAAAATATTTTTCCGTGAAGACAAATGACACGATTTATCTGATAGGGCAAGGTTATCATGGAATTTCTGCTGCCGGGAAATATAAAATTTCAGGCATTATTGATTTAAAAAATATAAATCTGAACAACTTGGTGGTTTTTATGCCGATTGAAACCATGCGAGAATATTTGTCTGCCCCTAATATTGTAACAAATATCATTGTTGTGAAAAAAAACAAAACAGATGTGGACAAATTGCAAAGTCGCTTGAAAAACAAATTGAAAAAAGATCAATTTGAAGTGATGACTTGGAAAAAAATGATGCCAGAATTGCATCAAGCAATTGTTGCGGATAATGTGGGCGGAATTTATATGGTTTTCATACTTTATATGATCATCACTTTTGGTATTTTCAGCACGGTTCTGATGATGACCGAAGAACGTATTTTTGAGTTTGGCATCATGACGGCAATCGGAATGAAAAAGAAAATTATCATACAGACTTTATGGCTGGAAACCTTGTTTTTGAGTCTGATAGGTGTGCTGCTGGGAATTATTGCCGCCTATCCGATTTTATATCATTTCTATAAAAATCCGTTTCCGTTACCATCCGATAAGGCTGATATGATGGAAAAATTTGGTTTTTTGCCTGAAATTCCTTTTTCAATCGATAGTGAAATTTTAATCACACACGGCTTGATTATATTCTTTATAGGTGTTTTGGTGGCATTATACCCAAGTATTAAAATATGGCGATTAAATCCGCTAAAAGCAATGCATAAAAAATAATGTCAACAATAAAAATAGGAGAATATAAATGAAAACAATTATAAAAATAGCATGGCGAAATCTCTGGCGAAGCAAATTGCGTACATCCGTGATTATACTTTCCATCATCCTCGGACTGTGGGGGAGTATGTTTTTTATGGGAATGATGAATGGGATGAATGACAGCAGAATCAGCTCTGCGATAGACACCTACTTGGCACATGTTCAGGTGCATAACGCTGAATATTCGGACAATCCGGTGATTGACAATAATATCAAGGATATGAACGCCTTGCAATCTGCCATCAAAAAGGACAAAAGAGTTGTAGGTGTAGCGTCCAGAACAATTATTGACGCCATGGCGAGTTCATCAAAAGGCTCTTCGGGCGTGAAGTTAATCGGTGTGAATAAAGATGAAGAAAAAACAATTTCAAACATTCATGATAAACTGGTGTCGGGAACCTATCTCTCAAAATTTAAAAAACCATCTGTGGTGATTGGAAAAAAATTAGCGGAGAAATTGGGTTTGAAACTGAATTCGAAGTTAAAACTGAATTTTCAAAATCTTTCTGGAGATGTATTGTCCTATTCTTTCAGGGTAGAAGGAATATATAGGCTGAATAATTCGATGATTGAGCAATCTGATATCTTTATTAAAAAGCCGGATTTAAACAATTTTTTGGATGTCAAGAAACCCTTGATTCATGAACTCATCATAAAACTGAATGATATACAAGATTCCAATGAATTCAAGGTTGATTTACAAAAAAAAGTAAAACAAGACCAAGTGCAAACTTGGGACGAAGTTGCTCCGGAATTGGGCTATGCACAAGAAACCATGTCCACATTTGCCTATATTTTTATGGCGATTATTTTGATTGCGTTGTCATTTGCCATTGTAAACACGATGTTGATGGCGGTTTTGGAGCGAAAAAGAGAATTGGGAATTATGATGGCAGTAGGTTTCAACAAGAGAAAACTGTTTTTGATGATTATGATTGAAACCCTATTCATTGCTTTGATTGCTGCGCCATTAGGTTTGTTAATTTCTTATTTCACGATAGAATATTTTGGCATTCGCGGCATGAACTTTTTATCGGTTGCAGATGGCATGGAATATTTTGGCGTAGGCGCTACAATCTACACCAAGTTAGAGCCGATATATTATTGGGTGATTATGTTGATGACCTTGGCAACCGCTTTTTTATCGGCTGTTTTTCCGGCAAGAAAAGCATTGAATACTCAGCCGATTGAAGCCATAAGAGAAGTATAACCAACAGCTTGTCAATTTATCAAATGAACAATAAACAGATAAACGAACACTATGAACATAATAGAAACCAAAAATTTAAAAAAATATTATAACCAAGGAACAGAATTGGAAGTACGTGCTCTGGACGGAATAAATTTGGAAGTTCGTTCGGGAGAATTTACGGCAATTGTAGGTCCGTCAGGTTCAGGAAAAACAACCTTGTTAAATATCATAGGCGGATTAGATACGCCAACCGAAGGACATGTATTGGTTGATGGAAAAGATATTTCCAAATTGAATGAAAATCAATTGATTGATTTTAGGTTGCATCATATCGGATTCGTTTTTCAGGCTTATAATTTGATTCCGGTGCTTTCTGCCTACGAAAATGCAGAATTCATCATGCTTTTGCAAAATAGACCTAAAGAAGAAAGAGAAGCAAGAGTAAAAAATCTGCTCAAAGCAGTCGGTTTGGAAGAACAAATAGACAAACGCCCTGCCCAAATGTCGGGAGGACAACAGCAACGCGTTGCGGTGGCAAGAGCTTTGGCAAGCAAACCTAAATTTGTGTTGGCAGATGAGCCTACAGCCAATTTAGACGGAAAATCGACTACACAACTTCTGGATATCATGAAAAAATTGAATGAAGAAGAAGGCATGACTTTTATTTTTTCTACGCATGATCGGCGCGTGATAGACAGAGCCAAAAGGGTGATTACACTGGACGACGGAAAAATAATTTCTGATATTTCGCAATGATCAGAGGTAGGATAACCCAAAGCAGTGATAGGGTGAACTAAAGTAGTGATAGAGTGAGCCAAAGTAGTGATAGGATGACTCCGAGTCATCCTATCACTTCCGAATCACTACCGGAATTCAAAGTTATCCTGTCACTACCAAAAAAAACAATAAGAATATGAAAAAAATATTTTTGATTTTTATTTATATACTAACTATAAATCCGTTTTTTGCCCAAGAAGAAAAAACCTCGTGGACAAAAGAACATATATCTTTCGGAGGCTATGTCAAATATA
>CAZAXU010000005.1:0-2762 GCA_964489245.1 uncultured Flavobacteriaceae bacterium | reverse complement strand
GAAAAAACCTCGTGGACAAAAGAACATATATCTTTCGGAGGCTATGTCAAATATATAAACTCCGTTAATTTTCACAACGCGGAAGATTTGATGACTGATAATTTGGTGCATAACCGATTCAATCTGAAGGTTTATTTCAGTGATGCCGTGAAATTGAATCTTGGTATGAGAAATAGGATTTTCTATGGAGATATGCTTAAATCTATTTTCTTTTCTGCATCTTCTTTAGATAATGATAAAGGCATGGTGGATTTGACATTTCTGCCGATAAGCAAGAAAAATTTGGTGATGCAGAGCACTTTTGATCGTTTAAATATCAATTTTAGTTACAAAAAATGGGATGTGACTTTAGGACGCCAACGAATCAATTGGGGTATTAACACCGTTTGGAATCCGAACGATTTATACAATACATCAAATTTTCTCGACTTTGATTATGAAGAAAAACCCGGCACTGATGCTGTTCGTATGGTTTATGAGACCGGAGAAATGTCGAATGTGGAAATTGCCTATAAAACAAACAAAGATTTTGATGAAGCTCTAACTATTGTGGCAGCAAAATATCAGTTTAATTTCAAATCTTATGATGTGCAGCTCATTGCCGGAAAATTTCTGAATGATTATACAATCGGAATAGGTTGGGCGGGTAATATTAAAAATTTAGGTTTCAAAGGAGAAGCAAATTATTTTATAAACAAAGATGATTCTGACGAAAATGCTCTTGTGGCGAGTTTCAGCTTGGACTACGCTTTTAAAAACGGAATCAATTGGATGTTTTCCGGTTTGTATAACGGCAATTACAAAGAATCCGGAGTAATGCCTCTATTGCGTTTGTATAATTCCGAGCTAAACGCAAAAAATCTGTTTCCTTCAGAATATGCACTTTTTAGTCAATTTTCAGGCGATTTTGGTCCTGCATGGCGTTGGAGTTTAGGAGGAATTTATGCTACGGAAAATAATTTCACCATCATTATTCCTCAACTTTCCTATGCAATTAAAGACAATTGGAACATTGACTTATACGGGCAATCTTTTTTTGCCGATATTCCGAATATCAAACAACGAAATATAATTTATCTCAGAACAAGTTGGAATTTTTAGTGAGATTATTCCATACCTTTGTTGCGTAAATTGTTTTGGATGAACAATAAGATAATTTCCATATTAGAAACCAAAGACGTTAATCCTACTGCTGTGAGAATTGTGGTTTTGGAATTATTTTTTAGACATAAACACGCACTTTCTCTACAAGATCTGGAAGAAAAACTGCCGTGGAGTGATAAAGCCTCACTTTTCAGAACACTCAAGACTTTTGAGCAACATGAAATTCTTCATAAAATCGATGATGGACACAAGGCGGCAAAATATGCCTTGAGTGTTGAACATCATGATGAACATCATCATTTGGTGCATCCGCATTTTCATTGTGTTAAATGCCACAAAACAATTTGTTTAGATCCTCAAAAGTTGCATTTCTCCACTGTTCCCAAGGGTTTTCAAATCACAGATTATTCTTTGGTGATTAAAGGGGTTTGCAAAGATTGTGTCTGATGTTGTTGTCTGACTTTCCTGTTTTTATTTGCAACCAAGTTGCAGATTGGAGTTTCTATTTTTGTGTCGATAAAATAAGATTATGGGACACAAACATCACAAGCATCAAGTATCAGGAAAAAATATAGGCATTGCCGTTCTGCTGAACATAATTATTACGGTTTCAGAATTGATTGGCGGACTGCTTTCCGGAAGTATTTCTTTGCTCACGGATGCTTTGCATAATTTTAGTGATGTGGTTTCATTGTTGTTGAGCTATTTCACTAACCGTTTGGCGAGACGACAAGCCGATGAAAAACATACTTTTGGCTATAAAAGAGCAGAGATTTTGGCAGCATTTATCAATTCAGCCACTTTGATTGGAATTGCAGTTTTTCTTATGATTGAAGCTGTTCAAAGAGTGCTGAACCCCGAGCCTTTGAAATCCGACTTGGTTATCTATTTTGCATTGGCTAGCGTGGTGATTAACATTTTAAGTGTCTTGATTCTGCATAAAGACGCCAAAGAGAGCATGAATATCAAATCGGCGTATCTGCATTTATTAACAGATGTGATGACATCTGTAGCTGTTGTAGTAGGAGGTATTTTGATGAAGTTTTTTGGTGCTTTTTGGGTAGATGGAGTTTTATCCGTTCTTATAGCTGCCTATTTAATCTATGCAAGCTATCATTTATTGATAGCATCTATCAAAATATTGATGGAATTTTCTCCCGAGCATATTGACTTAAGTAAAATTGAAGTACAGATAAAATCTATATCTGAAATCAAGAATATTCATCATATGCATATTTGGCAACTCACCGAAAAAGAATTTTTTCTAGATGCACATATCGATCTGAAAAAAGATATTTCAATCAGCCGATTTGAGCAGATTCTAGACCAAATAGAACAAATTTTACACCAAAATAAGGTGCAATATTTCAATATTCAGCCTGAATTTAAGCGTCAAGACAAAAAAAATAGGGTCTATAATTCTCATTAATCACATCATTCGTTTTTCTGTAAAAACTGCACTTTTAGCATGAAAAACTGTATTTTTAGCATAGAAAACTGCATATCTGTAAATATGAAAGTAATAATTATTACTCTAATTTATAGATGAATATTTAAAAAGAATCGTTTTTTTCTTTGATATTTAATAGAAAACTGTATCTTTGTTGAACAATTAATATTTATTAACAACTAAAAACTTACAATCATGAAAAAAAAGA
>CAZAXU010000004.1:57705-61853 GCA_964489245.1 uncultured Flavobacteriaceae bacterium | reverse complement strand
AATAAGTGTTTATTCTTCTTCGTAGTTTTTCATTTCATGCTCAAAATAGGCATAAGATTTTTTAATATTTTCCTCAATGATTTCAGCATTTTCTTTAGCCTCTTGTTCACTAAATTCGTCTAACCATTCAATCTTATCGTTATGCATATTGATGATGAATCTGGGAAATTCGGTGTGAAGAACAAAGATGTCATCTTCCAGATCGGAGTTGTCAGCGATTAAGAATTTAGGTAGTTTCATGATGAATTAATTTTTTTGAAAGATACTGAAATCTGATGAATAATAAAAATGCGGCAATACTCAATCCGGCAAGTAAACCAATCCAGATGCCCATCACACCATAGATTTTGCTCAGAAAGAAACTAATCGGAAAACCAATAATCCAATAGGCTATAAAGGTGATAAAAAACGGATAGACCACGTCTTGCAATCCGCGAAGTGCTCCTTGAAACACGACCTGAAAACCATCGGATATTTGAAACAGTCCGGCAACAACCAACAACTGTGTTGCCAGTTTATAGACTGCATTGGCATCGGCAATTTTTTGCGGTTCGGTATAAGTGTTGCTTAAATAAACCCATGGCAATTGAAATCTTAACAGAATGAACATTGCCGTAAAAAACAATTCAAAAAGAAATACTTGTAAAAATATTGATTTTGCAATGCGTTTCATTTCCGTGAAATCTTTTTTTCCTTTTTGATTGCCTATACGAACGGTGGCGGTAACGCCAAATCCGATAAAAACCATAAAAGTCAACGAAGCCATTTGCAAAGAAATTTGATTGGCAGATTGACTGATGGCGCCCAACAGACCGGCAATCCAAACTGTGGCAGAGAAGATTCCCATTTCAAATACACCTTGAAATCCGCTTGGTATGCCGAGGTATAATATTTTCTTGATAATGGGAGTTGAACGCAATTGGATATATAAGCTTTTGAAATAAATAGCTGTTTCAGAAAAATATTTTAGGGCAATCCACAAAAAAATAATCATGACAAATCTGGCGATAAGTGTGCCGTATGCTGCGCCGTAAATTCCCATTTTCGGGAATCCCATTTTTCCAAAAACCATACTATAGCTCAAAACAATATTGATGATGTTTGCAATTAGGGTGGCAATCATCGGATAGGTGGTGAGCGCCAATCCGTCTGAAAATTGCTTGAGTGCTTGGAATATCATCACAAAAAGCAGCGATATTCCTACAATTCTTACGTAGGGAATTGCCAGTTCAATCACTTCAGGGGGTTGATGTGCCATTTGGAGTAGTTCGGGGATGAACAGACTCAAAAGAACCATCAGAATTCCCAGAATAGTGTTTAACAATAAGCCGTTGAACAATATTTTTCTGATTCGATAGCTTTTTTGTGCTCCTACGGCTTCAGAAATCAAAGGCGTGATGGCATAGGAAAAACCGATGCCAAAAGACATGATAAAAAATATAGCCGAATTTGCCAGAGAAACAGCTGCCAAGTTTGTCGGGTTGAGTTTGCCGACAAAGATATTATCAGCCAGTCCCACCAGAATATGTCCGAGATATCCAAACATCACGGGAGTGGCAATTTTGAGATTTTGCCTAAATTCTTTGGTATAGTTTTTTAGCATGACTGATTTATAAAAGTCTGCAAAGATAATGTGTTTTGATTGAAAAGTTATAGGTTGCTTGAGAATAAAGGGAAATTATTTTTTCAGAAGCGGTTTTATATGGTCAATGGCTTTTTTTAGTCGTTCTTTTTTATTGCCTTTGAGCAAAATATATTTTTTTCCGTGTTCATCTAATGCTTTTTTAAAAGCTTCAAACATTTCTTCGCGTTGTGTCGGACGGTCTCGTAAATCATCAAGCTCCCAAGGAACATCGATATAGGTGAGAAAATACAAATCATAATTATTGTTCCGTGCAGCCTCGTTCAAAAGCGGATCTACGTGACCGCCGTAATATTCTTTGGAATATACTTTTGTTTCTAAAAGATCGGTGTCGCAGAACAAGATTTTGTCGGCTTTTGTTGCTAAATCATTTTCCAGTTCCATCTGCCCGATGGCAATCGGGATTAAGTCTTTTTGTTCGCAGGTTTTACGTTCATTATTCCATTTGTTTTGCAGATATTCTCTGGCGTATTCCGGCACCCAAACAGAATTATAATATCTTGCCAATTGTTCTGAAAGCGTGGTTTTTCCGGTAGATTCCGGTCCGAACATAACAATTTTAATCACATTTGTATCTTGTTGCTTCAGTTTTTCTCTAATTTGATCTTTAGAAAGATTTTGCATTATTTGTTCTTTAGGTTATTTGTTGTTTGTCATGATTTTTTTCCACTCTTTATGTCCGTAGAAGGCTAAAACCAAAAATATAAAATATTGTATTCCGGTGAAACCATATCCTTTGATGAAATATAAGGGGACAGACACAATATTCACGCCAATCCAAAAAATCCAACTTTCCAATTTCTTGTTTGCCATCAGCCACATGGCAGCAAATGCAGTTCCGGTTGTGAAAGTATCCAGAAAAGGTGTGATGAGTTTGATTTCTGCCAACTTTCCACTGGAAAGATGTTGCCAAGCATATTGAATGCTCTCTGTCCATCCCAAGCGATTAGGCATTACATCATAGTGTCTGTAAACCCAAATGACAAAAGCCGATGTGAAGACAAAAATGCCGAAAGTTTTGATATAATCCATTCGATTGCTTTTTGTCACCGGAATATGAGCATCGGTTTCTTTATCAACGATTCTAGACCAAACATACCAGCCGTAGATGCTCATGAGTGTATAGTATATATTGATGATTAAATCGCCATACATTTGCCAGTTTGATAGCAGATAGACATAGAGAGCCGTGCTGACAATTCCGGTGGGATAGACCAGAATATTTTCTTTTTTGGCGTAGAAAACACTGGCAATTCCAAAAGCCATTGCCACAAATTCAACAATGATAAATTGTATGGGTGTGTTTTGATAGGGTTGTATAAAAAAATGAATAATATCTTGCATGCCAAAGATAATTTGGAAAGCCAAAAATAAGCTATTTTTTGAGATATAGGTAAACGAAGTATTAATTATTGATGATTATGGTTTTTGAATATTGCATCAAAAAAGCTATCTTGTGGTCTGATTTTTAAGCATTAAAGAAATGAATTATAAACTCTTATACAGATTGTCTTTTTTAGGCATTACGGGAGGTGTGTTGATGTTTGTCGGAGATATGTTGTTCTATTATAAGCCTGTGAGCGGCAAAGCATTTGATTCTTTAGTCACTATGGGAGAACAAAACATAGAACGTTTGATTTTGGGTGGGATGATTGGACCGATTGCGGGTATTTTGTATGCTTCTGCTGCGCTTATCTTTTATTTTGCATTTAAGAATATAAGTGGTTTTGCCGCAAAACTGATTTCAGGCTTTTGGATTATAATGTTTATTGTGGGAGGAACCTATCATGCTGTTTTTCCGAATTATGGTTTTGTGGGCAGACTGCCATCTGAACATAGAACAGTACAGACACAATACGTTTTTGACTTGATTCACCATCTTTATTTGATTTCTTTTATATTGGGTTTGATTTCAAGTCTATATTTGATTTATATAATTTTGACCAAGAACACAATTTTTCCTAAATGGATAATTTTGATCACGCCGACGTTCTTAACATTGCTCAATCCGATTTTAAAACAATATTATCCATACCCTTTTGGTGCGGTGCTTTACGGAGGATGGGTCAATTTATGTTTTATCTTGTTTTTTGCTGTCTGTTTTGCCGTTTTTTATAGAAAAAATAAAATTAGGATTATTGAAAATAATGGAATTGTATAGTTTGGTTTTCCGGAATATTTTTGCTACTTTCGAACTTTATTTAACAAAAGAATACAACTGTATTTTTTTAAAGAGTTGAATTGTCAAACAAAAATTAATTAAAATGAAAAAAACATTATTATTTCTATTATTTGTATTGGTTGCTTTGAATGGTTTTTCACAAATTGTATTTGAGAAAGGATATTTTATCGATAATCTCGGTAAAAAAACAGATTGTTTTATCAAAAATATAGATTGGAAAAACAATCCCGCTGAATTTGAATATAAATTAACCGAAGATTCCGATGTGCAATTGGCAAGAATCAATAAAGTGAAAGAATTTCAGGTTTTGGGTTATCCAAAATA
>CAZAXU010000004.1:0-57605 GCA_964489245.1 uncultured Flavobacteriaceae bacterium | reverse complement strand
AATTGGCAAGAATCAATAAAGTGAAAGAATTTCAGGTTTTGGGTTATCCAAAATACAAAAGGTTTACTGTAGATATTGATAGATCAGGGGATGGTATTATAAGTGGTGCAGTAACCTTTGAAAGAAAGCCTAAGTTTAAAAAAGAGATATTGTTTTTAAGAACTTTGGTTGAGGGACATGCAGTTTTATATGCCTATGAAGAGCAGAATTTGAAACGTTACTTTTACAGTGTGGCTAACGGAGATGTTAAACAGCTTGTGTATAAATTATATAAAGCGTATAACAAGGAAGATGAAGAGATGCAAATTAGAGTTAATAAGGCATATAAACAACAACTTTTGAATAGCTTAAGATGTAAGTCCGTTTCAATTCGTGATATAAAAAATTTGGAATATAAAAAACAAGCTTTAGTAGAGTTATTTTTAAAATACAATAAGTGTAAACAAAATAATTTTAGTTATAAGCGGGATATCAAGAAAGATTGGTTTAATTTATCGATTAGACCGGGCATGAATAGTTCTTCTTTGTCAATTTACAGTAATCGTTCACGCTTTGATAACTCACATTTTGATAGGAAGTTGAGTTTTAGAATAGGATTAGAAGCTGAATTTGTCATGCCTTTTAATAAGGACAAGTGGGCTATTATTGTTGAACCGACTTATCGATATTATCAAACAGAAAAAGAATTACAAGGACAGAATGTGAAGGTTGATTATAAATCTATTGAAATGCCGGTGGGTATCAGATATTATATGTTTTTAAATGATGAATCAAAGTTATTCGTAAATGCTTCTTATATCATTGATTTAGCAAACACTACCGAATCTAAAATTGATTTTGAAGTTAGAGATGATTTAGACATAAAAGCGTCTGGCAGCTTTGTGTTAGGTATGGGTTATAATTACAAGAAAAAATATAGTTTAGAGTTGCGATATCAATTTAAGCGTAATTTGTTGAATCGCTATGCGGCATGGACATCAGATTTTAAAAATTTATCTTTAATTTTAGGATATAATATTTTTTAAAAATTTTATTTATACAAAAATAATAAACGGTTTGTGTTCTCGCGCAAACCGTTTTTTATTCATTTTAATAGTCATAATTTTATTGTAATTTTGCACCAAATTTTAATTTAGATGGGTTGCGATAAAAAACATAAATCAAATGGTTCGGGAGCAGATCATATTCCTTTTTCCATAGATACACCGATGAGACCTGATGCAGAAGCTTTAAGTCAAGAAGAAAAAATTAAAAAAATAGAAACCAAAGTTGCTGATATTTTGGAGATTTTAGGAATGGATTTGAACGACGACAGTATTTGCGGCACACCGCGAAGAGTAGCAAAGATGTATGTGAAAGAAAATTTCAAAGGACTAATTACTGAAAATATGCCAAGGCTTTCTTCGTTTGAGAATAAATTTCAATATGGTGAAATGCTAGTGGAAAAAAATATTAGCGTATTTTCGACTTGTGAACATCATTTATTGCCCATTATTGGCAAAGCACATGTGGCATATATTTCAACAGGACACGTGATAGGACTCTCAAAAATCAATAGGATTGTGGACTATTTTGCTCGTCGTCCTCAGGTGCAGGAACGTTTAACGGTTCAGATTGTCAAAGCCATGCAAGAAGCTTTGCAAACCGAAGATGTTGCTTGTGTAATAGATGCCAAGCATATGTGTTTGGTCTCTAGAGGGATAAAAGATATTACATCTTCAACCATTACGTCAGAATTCACGGGTAAGTTTAAAAGTCCTGAAGTTCGTAAAGAGTTTTTTAAGTATATTGAAATGGATACAAAACATATTTAGGATTTATGAAAACAGAGCTGAAAATATATAACTCCATTACGGGAAAAAAAGAAATTTTTGTTCCAATCACTCCTGATTACATAGGAATGTATGTCTGTGGACCAACGGTCTACAGCAATGTGCATTTGGGCAATGTGAGAACTTTTGTTTCTTTTGATGTGATTTATCGTTACCTGAAATATTTGGGATATAAAGTGCGCTATGTGAGAAATATCACTGATGCCGGACATTTAGAAGATGACTCGGATGATGATAAAATATCTAAAAAAGCCAGACTGGAACAGTTGGAACCTATGGAGATTGTTCAGCATTATACCATTGATTTTCATCGCGTTTTGGATCTGATGAACAATCAGCCTCCAAGCATTGAGCCCACGGCAACCGGACATATTATCGAGCAGATTGAAATTACAAAAAATTTAATGGAAAAAGGATATGCTTATGAAAGTGAGGGCTCTATTTATTTTGATGTTCAAAAATATGACAAACAAATTGCTAAATACGGGAGATTGAGTGGAAGAAATTTAGACGAGACGATTGCCAATACCAGAGATTTGGAAGGACAAGAACAAAAACGTAACCCACAAGATTTTGCACTTTGGAAAAAAGCCAAGCCACAACATATTATGCGTTGGCCATCACCTTGGAGCGATGGCTTTCCGGGTTGGCATTTAGAATGTACGGTGATGAGCACAAAATATCTGGGAGAACAATTTGATATACATGGTGGAGGAATGGATTTGAAGTTTCCGCATCACGAATGTGAAATTGCTCAAGGAAGAACGGCTCACGGTGTTGACCCCGTGAAATATTGGATGCATGCTAACATGCTGACACTCAATGGAAAAAAGATGTCAAAATCGACCGGAAATCATTTGTTGCCTAATGAAGTTTTCAGTGGAGATAACACAATTTTAAGCAAGGCTTATGCACCGGCAGTCGTTCGTTTTTTTATGCTGCAAGCACACTATAGAAACATGTTGGACTTGTCTGATGATGCGCTACAAGCAGCAGAAAAAGCCTATAAAAAATTAATGGAGGCGATAAAACTATCAGAAAAACTTCCGGTGAGTGAAACAACAAGTGTTGATTTGAACAAGTGGAAAAATAGTCTTTATGAGGCAATGGATGACGATTTTAATACGCCTATTTTGATTGCCAATCTTTTCGAGGCAGTGAAATATATCAATTTGATAAACAATAAAAAGGAACAAATCACCGAAACAGATAAAAAAGAATTGAGTCGGTTGATAAAAGATTTTTCTTTCACGGTTTTGGGTTTGCATTGTTTAGACTCGAAAGATGATAATAGTCAAGCTTTTGGAAAAACCTTAGAACTTCTGATTGATATCCGAAATAAGGCGAGAGCTGATAAGAATTGGGCTTTGTCTGACCAAGTGAGAGACGAATTGGCAAAATTTGGTGTGCAACTCAAGGATTCCAAAGACGGAACAACTTATTCTTTTATGTAGATTTATGATGTGACGGGTTTATTTTTCAACAGAAACTTTTGATAAAAAAACAGACCGACAAGCCCTCCAACGGTGTTGGCAACAGCATCCAGCCAATCTCCGGATCGTCCGGGGATGAGATAGGCTTGCATGAACTCAATAAGAATACCCCAAGCAATGGTGATAAGAATAAGTTGAATTTTTTGTCTGTTGAGTTTGGGATAAGCCAGAAGCCAAAAAATAACCAGAAAAAAATACAACAAAAAATGCCCGAATTTATCAATGTGATTAAAACGTAACAGTTTGACGTGTAGTTGGGGGGTTAGACTGATTGCGGTCAGCCATATACTGTAGCCAACCGCCAGAATTTTATATTTATGCTTTAATATATTCTTGATAAGCATCAGCGTCTAAAAGATTTGCCAAATCGCCGGCATTTTCAATTTTGATTTTGACAATCCATCCTTTGTCATAAGGGTCTTTATTGATGAGTTCAGGTTCAGATTCAAGATCTTCGTTAAATTCTTTGACTTCTCCACCAACGGGAAGCAATAAATCAGAAACGGTTTTTACGGCTTCTACTGTTCCGAAAACTTCATCGGCATCAAGTGTTTCTCCCTCGGTATCAACTTCAACATAGACAATGTCTCCTAATTCTCTTTGGGCAAAATCAGTGATGCCTATTGTGGCAATATCCTCATCAACACGAACCCATTCGTGATCTTTGGTATATTTTAAATCTTGTGGTACGTTCATTTTTGAAAAATTTAATTTATTTAAGGCAAAAATAGGTTATAAATTATTATTAAAAAAGTACTTATGTTTGTTTTTTCTCAACTTATAAAAATTAATTTCCAAAGGTATATTTAATGCTTAAACCTCCTCTGATTGTTGTAAAGGGATAGGAAGTTGAAACGGCAAATTCCGAAAAGGAATGATTATAAAATAAAATGGCTGAAAAATTATTTGTGAGCGCATAGTCGGCCGTAAATTTTAAATTATACATGGTTTGTCCCGCAGTGATTTGATTAATTTTGTCTGATATACCTCTGATTACGGTCAAATTATTTCTGATGGAAGCATCCAATTTTAAAATCAAATCATTGGTAAATTCCATTCTTCTTCCGGCAATGGTCAGCGGTAATTTCACATCTTTAATGCGATAACCCAGGCCAACTACGTATTCTTTTCCGGAAACTTCAGAAAGAGTATAGTTGTTGAGGTTCAAAGACATGGTTCTGTCTTTTTTCATTTCAAAATTTAATTGCAATGAATTTTTTAGTTCCATATTCACCTTAATCAAAGGATTGAAAGCTTCGGTTAGCGTTAAATTATCCATAATCCAAGATGAATAGAAATTTCCGTTGGCATCTTTGGCGTTGGGATTTCCGCTTAATTGCAAGTTGTTTGTGAACTGATTTATGGTATAGTCTGATCTGTAGTTATGTTCCAGGCTGAAACGTTTAAAATGTTTTTTAAACCATTTATATCTGGTTAGTCCGGAGAATTTGATTCTCCAACTTGGAATCGGAATATTTCTGAATGGCGAAAGTTTTGATTTTTTAGGGTCGGCATCAGAATATCCGGATACAAATGCATACATTAAGACTTCGGATTGCAGCGGTCCATATCCATTGGGATAACCACTTGCAGGAACAGCAACTCCACGTTCTTTGGCAAGTCTTTTTGCAATGGCCAATCGGTTGTTCAACATCCGGTTAAAAGCAGTACTGTTGTTTTCGGAGATGTTTTCAAAACTGGTTTTAATCATCATATTGGAGATAGAAAAATTACCCAGTTTTGTTGGCAGAAGTGCATGATATTGACCACCTACGGCATTGAATTGCTCACTAATATTTTCCAGATAAGATTTCTGTCCTTTGAATGTGATTGTCAATGTTTTTAAGGGTTTCATGGTTCCACTCAAAGAAATTTCTTCAGAATAATTATTGACAAAAGGTTGATTGAAATCAGGATATTTGGTGAGCCATCCGCGTTTGGCTGCCTCATATCTGATATTATCATCATTCCATCCCAGCACAAATGGAACAGAGGGGTCGGCAGACCCGAAGAAACCTACTGAATTCATGTATCCCGGCAACATCAGACCGTTGTTTTGTCTATAATTGATTTTTACGTTTTGAAGACTGGTGATAAATTCTAAAAGGTGTCCAAAGAATTTTTGTGAAGCAGATGGAGTAGAGAAATCATCATTTTCGCCTTTTCTTTTCTTTTTTCCTTTGTTTATGACGATATCTTTTTCATTAGTGTTCTTTTTTCCGTCTTTAGGATTAACACCATCTCCTTTCTTAGGTTTTGGTTTGGTTCTTTTTCTTCTTTTTTTCTTGTTGCTCCCTAAGAGTTTGTTTTTAAGTTTTGTAAGCCCGAGTTCTCGATATAACTTATTCATATCAAAAACAGTATTGAGTTGGTGAGAATTACTATTTTGAATGGTGTTTCCCAAGTCATAGCCATCAATATCTTCCAAAGCTTGTGAACTTTTTTGCCATTGGAAAAATCCGTTATAGACATAGGTGGATTTGACAAAGTTGAGCAATGGAATTTTGTTCAACGGAAGATCATAAGTTACATTCAGATTTTGGTTGTGTGTCAATGGAGTTCCAACATTGAAAAAATCGTTCCAAATACCGTTGTTGACATCGGTGGTTCCATCAGGCATAACCCAGTTTTGGATATTTCTGTTGTGCGAAATAGAATAAGAGGTTTGAATTGATTTTGTAGGATTATAATTGACACTGAATCCCCAGTCAAACATATAGTTTCTATTCTGCATTGCAGGAATACTCAATCCGTAGTTTTCAATTTCTCTGAAATTTAAGTTATTGAACCTTCTGTTGATATTGCTGTGAACAGTCACGCTCGAAGGCAATAAATTGAAATTAAAATCTTTGATGAGTCTCAGATATTTTTTCTTGAGTTTTTTAGATTTTTTAAAAGGAGAGAAACTCAAAGGTTTGAAACTGTAATTATAGTTTGCGCCGAGTCTTGTGGTTTTATCACTGTTATTTTTAATTTCATAGTCGGAATGATATATCTCGTTATAAGAGAAATCAAAAGTCAGGTTTTCAATATCGTAGAAATGATGTTTAGCCGTTTTTTTAGACTTTTTTTCTTTTGTGTTTTGGGTATAATTCTTTTTGACTCCGGAAAGGGTTATGCCTTTGTGTTTGGTATAGGTTTGTGCCACCTGCAAGATAGAATCTCGCTGTTTGGAAGTGGCTATATCAAGGCGTTTTTCCAGAGGGACGTCTCTCCAAATCGGATCATATTCAGGATCTATAAATTCCTCTGAAACGGTATAGGTCAGCGGAATATTTACATTCCATTTTCGAGGCAATAATTGTCCTACATTGGCGGTTGTGCTGATGTTGTATCGCTTGGCATTTTCAAGATTTCTGGATAAAGGACCTTCTTCCAGTGCGCCAAAGCCTACAGTTGAAATACCTCCGTTTAAAGAAATGGTGGCAAAGTCAGATAAATTGGCATCGATACTTGCACTAGATGCCCATCCGCCTTTGTTTTTCATTTCAGAAAGTCGAAGTTCATTGAACCAATATTCTCCGCAAATGTCATAGTTGGCATTGTTTCTGACACCGACCATAACAATTTTCACATCACCAAAATTAGGATTCCCTTTGATTCCGATTTTTAATTGATTGGGTTTATTTGCCGCACTTGGGTCCAAATCCTGCTCTTGATAGAAAACGGGCAGAGTGGAGGTGCTATTTCCGGATTTAATCAGCTTTAATTTTACTTGAGTCAACAAATCGAGTTTCAAATCCATTCGGTTTTCAACCGGCCAAATTTCTTCGGGATTATGAGTGCCCGGTTGTGTGACCTTCAACGGGAGTTGTATTTCATAGAAATTGTCTGAGAGATCAGAGCCAAACCTAATAAATCCGTAGGCTTCATTGTCTTGCAAATCTTGATTTCCAACAATACTTTCTGCATGGAAAAACATTTCCAAGTTTTTATATTGTCGCATATCGATACTGTTATATTTATAAACGCCTCTGGCATCGCCCTGTTCCAAATCACATACTTTTAAAGAGAGAGATTGTTCGTTTTGTCTCAGGTTGGAATTTTGTTGATAGATTTCTTCTCTTTCAATTCCCGGAGGTAGCACATAAGGGATAGGTTGTCTTCTGGCATTATCTTCAATACTGATTGCAGAACTTTCAACAAATGTTCCGTCATCATCCGGATTGGGGTCTGTAGGGTCTAAAGTCAGTTGATATTTTTTCCAATCGCCACGAACCAAATTGAGTGAAGCAAATCTTAAAACTACACGATCTTCGGTGAATCCGGTTAAATACATTCTCATAAATTTGATTGATCTGAAATCCGAGATGCTTCCTTGAACACTTGTATAATTGTGTACGGGAATTTTAAATTGTATCCAACGAGATGTTTGAGAATCTCCATTGGGAAGAGGAACGGTGGTTTCCTTGATATCTGCTACATATTGATCATTAATGCTAATATTGGGTTTGATAGGAATTTCATATTCATAATAACTGTCAATGGTGTTCATGTTCAAGTCTCTATCAATATCTTCCGTATCCGGATAAGCATTGCTTCCTGTTGTAGAATTGTTATTATTGTTGTTTAGATTAACAGGCGTGTTGCCTTCTGTTCCGTTGTAATTACGATATCTTTCAACGATGCTCCCTTGAGCATTTGAATAGTTTTGATAGTCGTCTGCGGATGGATCATTTTGATATTGTGCCCTAATGTTTGCCGGAAGAGCATTCAAATAGTTTGCAAAAAATGCTTGTTCTTTACTATCGCTCAGTCCGTCAAAACCTACATCTTGATTTGCTCTTTCAGTTTCGTCATTTGTGAAAGCATAGACCAAAGATTGTTTGTTGGGCACTCTTGCCAAATTGGTTGAAATGGTATTTTGATTACTTCCGTCTCCGGGCAATCCGTTTTCATATTGTTTGTGTCCGTCAAAAAGAATATCTTCTGAAATATAGCCTAAATCCATATAGAGTTTTCCTCCGGCGGGAGGATTGGGATTATTGAAATAAGGGTCCATCACCCAAAAATCGATATATTCGACATTGGCCTGTTCAAAATCATTGGTTTGCAAATATCTCATGATACCTCCCCAGCGTTGTTGCGGATTTTGCAAGTTTCCTGTGTTTGCATCGAGATTGGTATCAAAATTATAAGGGCCTCTTTCTTTGGGATAAAAGACTAAGTTTAGCGGATTTAAGGTTAGAGGATATCCGGATGGAACATCTTGGTCAAAAAGTTCGGTGATTCGCACAAGTCGGCTTTCTTCTTTGGAAAGTTCGTTTTGGTCGATTCCTTCCGGGGGGTTATTGCTATAGAATATTTGGTCGATAACATACCACGACAATTTGGCTCTGTTTTTATTAGATTCAAGATTGTCTAAAAGTTGTGATTCAGGAAAACGAGCCGGTGTACTTGCCAAGTGCCAAGTGTAGTGCGGACGTAAATCGATAAACATTTGAGATGATTCAAAGTCTTCCACGTAAGTGGTGCTTCTGCCGTTGACATCGGAGACATCTGCCAGACTCGGGAATAAATAGGCAAAATCTCCTTTAATGGAAATGCTGGATTCCGCATCGGATTTTGCGCTACGGAATTTATTGGTAAATCTAGTTAAAAAAGGTAATTTGGTCGAGTACATTCCGTTGAAACCGATGATGGTATTATTGAGGGGTTCATAGCCATAGGTCGATTTCCAACTTAATGGTTTTTCTTTAAAAGACATATAAGTACCTCCTAAAACAAAATGCTCATTGAATTTATGTTCAACATTGATACCTTTAAAGATTTTTGTGGTTTGTTGAAAGATTGAATTTTGCTCTACGGAAACTTGAATAGGCACTTTGGATTGTGCAATAGACGGATTGATGATTTGCACTCTTCCGATTTGATAGTTTACGACATAGTCTATGCCTTCGACCAGTGTTCTTCCTCCTGCGGTAACGGTCACAGAACCTCTGGGGATATTAAATCCGCCGATGGGAATGCCGTCGCCCCCTGCGGTTTTATATTTTCCTTTGAGCAAAAATTTGTTTTTTGCACTGTGTTGCTCCGCTTGTGTTTTGGATAGTTTATAGAGTTCTTGATAGACATACTTTTTCTGGTTGTTGTTCCAAGTGTTTGGGTCGCTATAATCTTCTGAAGCATTTATTCTGAGCTTTTCAAATAAATATTCACCGAAAGGTTCTGTTGATGTGAACATAATCCGACCGTCTAGCGGGTCAATTGTGATTCCGCTGATAAAATCAAAGAAGCCATCTCCTTTGGCTTGTGGATCTCCTTGCATATTCAGTCTGTCCATATTAAATACGTTCAGTAAAATACGTTCATTTACATCGGGAGGAAGTTGAGTGCCTCCAACCGGCTTGATATAGTTGAAAGGCGTAGGATTGGCATAGAGAATATTCAGCCGGAAATCTTCGGGTTTGATATCAAAAGCATTCAGTGCATAGATATTTTTCATCATCAAATCCCAACTGGGTTCTGTGGTGCTTACCATATTACTCTTTAAAAGTTTTACAACGATATTTTGCGGATAAACAACGCCGTTATCAGAAAATTCACCAACTCTGTAGATTTGTCCGCCGATGGTATATTCAAAAGCAATTCCTAGAACTTCATCAGGGTTTAGTCGTTGTTTGAGAGTGATATAACCCAATTGAGGGTATAGTTTGTATTGTGTAGAATCAATTTTTATGGCGTTTTCCAAAGAAACATAGTCAACTCCGTTTGTCACGTTTAGACCTCCGAATCCTGCTGAAACCGTAGCCATATCTCTGATGGCAGGTGTGATAACGGAATTGGCGGTTCCCATTTCCTCAGGATTGAATTTGTTGACGGCATTGTTCGGAGGCGTATTAGGTTGCAAAATAAATCCGGCGGGTATGTTGTCTAAACCTAATTTTTGACTCTCTCCTAAATCCTGAATGGCAACAATATTTCTAACATCTTGTGTTTGTGTGGAACGGTTGGTTTTCCATACTTCAATGCGTGTAATCCTAACAGGACTATTGATAAACGGATAGTTTTTGAGTGCTTCGTTATAATGGTCTCTAAAATATTGTGCAAGAAAATAGTGTTTATATTCGTCATATTGCAAAATACTTTGTTCAAAATCTTGAATCACTTCACCGCCTTGAGCTTGAATGGTTCTCATGCCTGATTTTTGTTCGGCAATAACTGCTGTGATTGCTGTTTTTCCGAATTTCAATCGGGTTTTGGCACCGAAAAGACTTTGTGCACCGGTGATAAGCGCATTGGTCGATTTCATGCTGACATTTCCAACTTCAATTTTCTGAATGATATCATCTTCCGTGGGTGTATAATTTAGCTTGATTTGGTTGTTGAAGTCAAAAGTAGATTGTGTATCGTAGTTGATATCAATATTTAGACGAGTACCGATTTTTCCTTTCAATCCGATATTGATTTGTTGATCAAAATCAAAGGAAAGATTACTTCGGTTATTAATCAGTGCAACCGGATTTTCTCTCTTTGAATATCTCAGTCCGAGATCTATGCCTAAAGTTCCTCTTGGAACAATATCGATTGTCTTGCCACCGAAAATACTTTCAAAAAATTTTGAATTGACATAGAATTGTGGCAATAGGTTTTTCCTGAGTTTTTCTGCATCTTTTCCTTGTCCTGAAATTGCTTTATTTTTGTCTTTAAAATCTTTTTTGATTCCTTCTTTCAATATGAGCTCATAATATTTTTTTGGTGTGAGCACCCACGGATAAGCAATGTTATAATCTCCTATTTTTTTATTGAAATAGAAAAGCTTTGTTTCAGGATCATAGGTATAGTTACTAATAATACTTGACGGGTCAGGTAGAGAAATGGAGTTTTGATTGACAGATATTTGGGTTGAATCTTGTGCTTTTTGTTTAGGGTTTTCTTGTGCGTGAGTAGGCAAGAAACTAATCAGAACTAAAAAATAAATAGCTTTTTTCATGTGGCAAAAACTCTGTTTTGTTAAATCTCTTTTTAATTAAAAATTAAAAACGTTTTAAGGCTTCTTTTATTGTGTTTTCCAAACTTATTTCCTGATTTTCTCTGATGAGCCCGTCAATAATTTTTTCAGATCTTTTTCTGGGATATCCTAAGGCTTCCAGGGCAGATATGGCTTCTCCTTTGACTGATGAAGAAGAGCTCGACGTGCCATTTGATTCAATATCATAGGTTTTGATGATTTTGTCTTTGAGTTCAATGATTGCTCGCTGGGCGGTTTTTGCTCCAATGCCTTTCACGGCTTGCAGAGCGCTTGCATCTCCGTTGGCAATAACTCTTTGAACATCTTGTGCGGTCATTGCAGACAAGATGACAAGAGCCGTGTTGGCACCGATTCCCGATACGGAAATCAAAAGCTTAAAGAGTTCTCTTTCCAGTTGATCAAAAAAACCGTAAAGCAAATGGGCATCATCTCTTATGATTTGTTCCGTGTATAGAAAAACCGGTGCTTCAGGTTTGATTTTGGAATAGGTGTTTAAAGAAATATAGACCAAATAGCCTATGTCATTATTGTCAATGACAATATAGGTTGGTGTGATTTCAAAGACTTTTCCTTTAATGAATGATATCATGTTGTTTAATTTGTACGAAAGTATAAAATATTATCTAATCTGAAAAAATTTTATTGAATGTATAAAAGCGGTTTTTTTTCCTGCGATAGATTTTCTTGTATCCCAATTAACTCATTGTTTGATAATTCGTTTTTTGACGGTTTGTGTGTAGTTTCTACCGATGGGAATCCTTTTGTCTCCGATTTCGATAAGATTGCCCTCAATTGATTTGATTTTATCAATGGCAATCAAATAAGAACGATGAATTCTGATGAAATGTTCTCCGGAAAGTTCCTCGGCGACAGCAGACATCGATTTTAATACCAAATGGGCATCGGTGGTTGTATGCACTTTTATGTAGTCTTTCATGCTCTCGATATAAAGAATATCCTCAAGTCTGATTCGGACGAGTTTTCTATTGACTTTAAAGAAAATGAAATCGGATTTTAAATCTGAGTTCTTAACAAGTCCTTTTTCAAGTTTGATTTGATTGATGATTTTTCCTACGGACTTTGCAAATCTCTCAAAGGGTATGGGTTTGAGCAGATAGTCTAATACGTCCAGTTCAAAACTCTCAATGGCATATTCTTTATAGGCTGTAGTGATGATAATATGAGGCTTATTTCTCAGGGTTTTTATAAAAACCAGACCGTTCATCAGAGGCATGTTAATGTCTAAAAAGATAACATTAATTTCTTTTTCTTCAATAGTAGAAATGGCATCAATCGGGTTATTGAAACTGGCAATACATTCTATTTCTCGAAAGGATTCCAGATATTTCTTAATCACTCTGATTGCCAGAGGTTCGTCGTCTATAATGATGCATCTGATTTTCATTGTAAAGGGATTTTTAGTTCGACTATATATTCCCGTTCATTGATTTTTGTTTGCAACTCAAACTTGTTGCCATAGAGCAATTCCAATCTTCTTTTGACATTTTCAATGCCTATTCCGTGTTTTGTTTCAGGCTGTGTAGAATCTTCAAACGTATTAAGCACTTTAAAATATAAATTTGTGTTATTAAGGTTTTCAAAGTTAATATAAACTTTTAAATTATCATTATTTTTTTTTCCGTGTTTGAAACAGTTCTCGATAAACGGAAGTAAAAGTAGTGGTGGAATTTTGATGAAGTCTATGTTTCCGGCAATCTCAATATTTGAAACAATATGGCTTCCGTGTCGCAGTTGTTCCAATTCGATATATCCTTGGATATAGTTTATCTCATCTGTTAGATTGATTCTAGATTCTTGCGCATCATATAAAATGTATCTCATCATTTCAGAAAGTTTTAATACGACGTTAGATGCTTTGTCAGATTTTTCCAACGTGAGCGCATACAAATTATTTAAGGTATTAAAAAAGAAATGAGGTTGGATTTGAGATTTTAAAAAACTTAATTCTGTTTTCAATTGCATTTTTTGTAGTTGCTCTGAACGATTTCGTTCGTGAACCCAGTCAAAAGTCAATTTGATGGCAGTGACCAATGCAATAACATACAATTCTCCGATTACAACAGCCGTGATATGATTAAAAGAAAAAGCTTTTTGTACGCCATAGGCTTCGGGCCAAATATTTTTTGTGACCAATAAATAATTTAAGCCTGTTCGAAGAACATATACGATTCCTAAAGAAAACAGAAGCGTGAATATATATGTCCCTATTTTTTTCTTGACAACAAATTTTGGGATCAGATAATAAATATTTACATACACAATGATGATATGCAGAGGAAACTCAACCAAATTTGATTTCAAAGAATAGATATAGTCATTGAAATAGCTTCCCCATCTGATGACATTGATAGAAAAATATCCCAACCAAAAAACAACATGATATTTTATAGGGATTGTATGACCGATATTGCTTAACCAATTTGCTCTCATCAGTGGGTTTAACGATGGAACAAAACTAGGCAATTTTTGTGTGAATGGCAAGAATTGTCTTTTTCAGAACACCAATGTTGTACTGAAAATATTTAGGGATAGTCGTTTCAAGAATATGACTTTTGTCACTTATATAAAAAAATGTGCATTTTGTTGGAAAATTGATGTTGTTGGTAGATTTAATTTTTCTCCATGCTTGTCAATGTGTTAACTTTAAGGAAATTTTATTTAACTAAAACAATTTATATATGAAAAAGTTAACAGCATTATTCATGTTTTTTATGTTGGCAATAAGCACTCAGGTTTTTGCACAGGAAGGCATGATTTCCGGTACAGTCACGGACGTATCGGGAGGAGAACCTCTACCGGGGGTTAATGTAGTTGTAGAAGGAACAACACGAGGTGTTGTAACCGACTTTGACGGAAAGTATAGTATAAAAGCTTCAGTGGGTGAAGTTTTGATGTTTTCTTCCGTTGGAATGAAAACCCAATCGATTACAGTAGGGGAAAACAATACAATCAATGTGAAAATGACTGAAGATGCACAAGCATTAAAACAAGTCATTGTAACGGCTTTGGGGATTAAAAGAACACGAAAATCTTTGACCTATTCTGCTCAAGATGTGAAAGCAGATGAATTAACAAGAGTAAAAGATGTAAATCCTATCAATAGTTTGTCTGGAAAAATATCAGGAATTACGATTAATCGTTCTGCATCAGGGACAGGAGGATCCGTTAAAGTAACTATTAGGGGTAACTCATCATTTAGAAACAATCAACCCTTATACGTTGTAGATGGGATACCTATTTCCAATGTTAGCTCTGCTCAAGGGAATAGTGTGTTTGGGGGTAATGGAGAAGGTAATAGAGATGGCGGAGATGCAGTATCACTGATTAACCCTGATGATATTGAGAGTATTACCGTTCTTAAAGGAGCGTCTGCATCAGCATTATATGGATCCCAAGGAGCCAATGGGGTTATTCTGGTTACAACGAAAAAAGGACGGTCGGGAAGTGCCATCGTAAAAGTTGCCAGCAATGTGACTTTTGATAAAGTTGTAGATTTGCCAAGATTTCAAACAGAGTATACTGCTTCGTCCGGAGCAGAAACAAGTTGGGATGGTCTTAAGAAAAAATTCTCGGAGCATGTAAATGGTTTTTTTGAAACAGGAGTGACAATTATCAATTCGGTTTCTTTGTCTGCAGGAACATCAAAGGCTCAAACTTTTTTTTCCTATGCAAATACAAATGCAGGGGGAGTGATTCCAACAAATAAGTTACTTAAACATAATTTAAACGTTAGAGAAACAGCATCTTTTTTCAATGATAAATTAGATGTCGATGCAACTATTAGCTTAACAGATCAAAATATAGTAAATAAGCCCACTTCGGGACTATATTACAACACTTTAACGGGGTTATATTTATTTCCAAGAGGAAACAATTTTGAAACCTATAAAAATGACTTTGAGATTTTTGATCCTAACAGAAATTTGATGGCTCAAAATTGGCTGACCGACAGTCATATAGAACAAAATCCTTATTGGATTTTGAATAGGAATAAGACCACTGACCATAATCAGCGTGTTTTAGCTAAAGCATCGTTTACTTATAAAGCTGGTGATAATTTAAAATTCAAGACTCATTTAAGCTATGACAAGCTATTCAATGTATATGAGAGAAAAGTTTATGCCACAACACAAGGAACTTTATCTCACCGAAACGGAAGATATATTAAGATAACAGATGATAATATTCAACTTTATGCCAGTTTAATGGCGGTTTATCACAAAAATCTCACTGATGATGTGGAATTGACAACTAATTTAGGAACAAGTATTACCAATTCTAGATTTGGAGATAAATTGACTTTAGACTCGGGTGTTGCTCCGGGATTGAAATTGTCGAATTGGTTTACTATTGCAAATTTTAATGGGACAAATAATATTAGTCAAAGCATTGATAGTAAAAGAGAATTGCAGTCTATTTATGGAAGCGTTCAGTTGGGATATAGAGAAATGTTATATGCAGATTTGACAGCCCGTAATGATTGGTCGTCAACATTGGTGAATACAGATAATATGTCTTTCTTCTATCCCTCTTTCGGGTTAACAGGAATTTTAACCAAAATGTTAGATATGTCAGACAATATCAGTTTTGCAAAAGTACGGGCATCTTATTCTAAAGTTGGGAATGATATCCCTGCATTTGTTACAAGTCCCAGAAATTCAATCCATGCAGGAAATGTTTCAGGCCCGATTACGGGACCTAAACCGGGTACATCTCTTAAACCTGAAATTCAAACAGCCATTGAATTTGGAACCGAGTGGAAATTTTTTGACAGCCGTTTAGGATTTGATTTTACATATTATAAATCGAATACTGAAAACCAATATATTGTTATTGGAGCACCTGCAACCAATCCTTTTGGATACCAAAATTATGCATTTAATGCTGCTAGTGTAGAAAACAAAGGATTTGAAATTTCATTATATGGTTATCCAATCAAAACAGATAAATTTTCATGGAATTCAATTTTAAACTATGCCAAAAATAAAAATATGGTTTCCGGTATTCCGGATGACTTGAATGGTAGGCTGATTTTGACAGATCCCGGAGTAAATGGTTATCAATTAGTTATTGAAAACAATAAACCCTTTGGTATTATTGAGGGGAAAAAATTGATTCGAGATGCGAATGGGAACATATTACTAAATACTAGTGGAGAACTGCAAAAAGGAGAATTTGAAGATGTTGGATGTGTTACACCGGATTTTACATTAGGATGGACAAATTCTGTGGATTATGGAAATTTCTCATTAAATATTCATATTGATGGAAGATTTGGAGGGCAAGTGATGAGTGTTACTGAAGCCATGCTAGATGGTTTTGGTGTTTCGGAACGCACTGCAGAAGCAAGAAATGCAGGAGGTGTAAATATTGATGGATTAACAGATTTTAATGCAAAAGAATATTATACAACAATAGGCAATAGGGCAGGGGCTTTGGGAGAATATATTTATGATGCCACCAATATCAGATTGAAAGAATTATCACTAGGCTATAAATTTAGTTTTAATAATGGATTTATGATTAGAAGAGCTAACGTTTCTTTAGTGGGAAGAAATCTAATGTTTTTATACAAAAAAGCTCCGTATGATCCTAATATTTCTCTTAGTACTGGAGAAGGTCTGCAAGGGGTTGATGTTTTTGGAATGCCATCAACCAGAAGTATTGGTTTCAACGTTAACTTAACTTTTTAAAATTATAGATTATGAAATTTTATAAAAAATATATAATTACGATAGTAGGCATCGCCTTGGCGTTGACTAGTTGCACAGACAGATTTGCCAACATAAACGATTCGGAATATGGATTTACCGATAATCAGTTAGAACAGGATTTCAATCATGTGAGATCTTTATTTGCACCGATGTTGAATAATATTTATACCTATGATCCGGCTTGGAAAATGCAGTTACAACAAAACTTAATTGGAGATGTTTATTCGGGTTATATGATGCCTCCAACTCCATTTGCGGGAAATATCAATAATATGAATTATGCTTTAGTAGATGGGTGGAATGGTTTTCCTTGGTCTATTGCTTATGGAGAAATAATGAGCAACGCATTGAAAATTAAACAACGTGCAGAATCGAACTACCCCCAGTTTTATGCATGGTCTTTAATTTTGAAAGTAGAAGCTATGCATCGTGTATCAGATATTTATGGACCTATAGTGTATTCTGCATATGGAACGGAAAATGCTCTGATTTCTTATGACTCCCAGCAAGCCGTATATAATAAGTTTTTTGATGAACTGGATATTGCAGTTGCAGATTTAACTGCTCGTGTCAATGCAGGAGAATCATCTAAATTTGTAGGTACGGATTTTACGAAATACAATGGGGATTATGCACAGTGGGTTAAGTTTGCCAATTCATTACGCTTGCGTTTAGCCATGAGAATAGCCATGGCTGATCCGGTGAAAGCACAACAAGAAGCTGAAAAAGCAATTAATCATCCACTTGGAGTGTTCACCAGTAATGGTGATAATGCAATAGTGGCATCTCCAAAATATAATCATCCGTTGATAGTGATTAATTCTGCATGGAATGATATTAGAATGGGAGCCCCTATGGAGTCCATTTTGAAAGGATATAATGACCCCAGAATTTCTACTTATTTTCAACCATCTACAGTTGTATCAGGGGAATATAAAGGCATTAGAAATGGAATTGATATTGCAGCAAAGTCAGATTATGCAGTCTTTTCTCCTCTTGGAGATGTAATTGATACTAATGAAATTGTTTGGATGAGTGCGGCAGAGGTATATTTTTTAAGAGCAGAAGGGGCGCTTCGAGGCTGGAATATGGGAGATACAGCACAAAATTTATATAATATGGGAATAAGTACATCGTTTGAACAACACGGAGTAGGTGGTGCCGCAACCTATACGAATGATGCAACAAGCACAGCAATTCCCTATGTAGATCCTGTTAATGCTGTCAACAATGTTCCTGCAGGAAATCCTCACTTGAGTACAATTACAATAAAATGGGATAATACTGCTTCTAATGAGGAAAAACTTGAGAAAATTATCACTCAAAAATGGATTGCCATGTTTCCTGATGGGCAAGAAGCTTGGAGTGAATTCAGAAGGACAGGATATCCTAAATTATTCACAGTTGTCATTAATAACAGTAATGGAGAAATTAGCACAGAAGATTTCATTCGTAGAATAAATTTTCCTCGTTCAGAGTATGATAAAAATCCTGAAGGAGTATTAACGGGAGTAAGTCATTTAGGCGCAGGAAATCCTGACACCGGCGGCACCCGACTATGGTGGGATACAGGATCGAACTTTTAACTTTAAGTGAATAGATAGATATAGATGATTTGAGTTAAATCAAAACAAACGGGAATGATACGTTATTCCCGTTTGTTATCTTTGATTTATTGAACATGAATCTTTACAATTTATTCTTGTTTAAATCTTAAAGTTTAAACAAACAAAGTCTTAACTTGTCGCGGAGAATTGAGAGAGAAACTTTTTTTATTAAAATATTTAAAATGAACAAACAAATAATTGATATTTCATACAGACCTGCCGGTCAGTTTGAGGAAACCCGTTTTGAGAAAATTCATAATGTGATTTTTTCAAATTCCATAACCGGTTCCGTTGTTGTAGCCCGAGAAATAGCAGATTTGATTAAAAGCAAACAAGCAAATGATAAGATTTGCGTGCTTGGATTGGCAACAGGTTCCTCTCCTATAAAAGTTTATGAAGAACTGGTACGCATGCACAAAGAAGAAGGTTTAAGTTTCCAAAATGTAGTAACTTTTAATCTGGATGAATACCTGCCGATGGAAAAAAACAGCATACATAGTTATTATTATTTTATGCATGAGCATTTGTTTAATCATATTGATATTAAACCCGAGAATGTCAATATCCCCGATGGAATGATTTCTCGTGACGAGTTACATCAATATTGCATTGATTATGAACTGAAAATTCAAGAATATGGCGGCTTGGATTTTCAACTTTTGGGGATTGGAAGAACAGGACATATAGGTTTCAATGAACCCGGTTCACATTATAACTCAGGAACACGCAATATTACTTTGGATCACTTGACCAGATCTGATGCAGCTCCCTCGTTTCTCGGGATAGAAAATGTTCCAAAAAAAGCTATAACAATGGGAATTGGAACAGTTAGAAAGGCGAAAAGAATTGTCTTATTGGCGTGGGGAAACAAAAAAGCATCGATCATTCAAAAAGCTATTGAAGGAGAAAAATCCGCAGAAATTCCGGCTTCTTATCTGCAAGATCATAAGAACACGACTTTTGTTTTAGACCATGAAGCATCAGAAGAATTGACACGAATAAAAACACCTTGGTTGGTCAGATCTTGTATATGGGACGAAGAAACCTCCGGGAAGGCGATTATTTGGCTGTGCGAGAAAACAAAAAAATCTATTCTGAAACTCACGGATAAAGACTATAATAACAACAGTCTGTCCAGTTTGTTGGTCAAAGAAGGAGCTGCATATGACCTGAATATCAAAATGTTTAACAGAATACAGCACACCATTACGGGATGGCCGGGAGGAAAACCCAATGCAGACGATTCTTCAAGACCGGAAAGAGCAAAACCACACAGCAAACGAGTTATTGTTTTTAGCCCGCATCCGGATGATGATGTGATTTCTATGGGAGGAACCATCGACAGGCTGGTGGAACAAGGCCATGAGGTGCATATTGCTTATCAAACTTCGGGTAGCTTGGCAGTATCAGATGCCGATGCTTTAAGATATGCCGAAGTAATCAAAGATATCAATGGAAAAAAAATTGAAAAAATCGATGCGCTTATAGAAAAAATTAAATCGAAAAAAGACAATGGAGTTGATGATGATGAAGTAAGAAAGCTAAAATCGATTATCAGAAAAAGAGAGGCTGTAGCTGCTACAAGATTCTTGGGAGTCTTAGATAAAAATGTACATTTTCTGAATATGCCTTTTTATGAAACCGGAACAGCAAAGAAAAGAGCTTTGAGTGAAGCGGATATTGATATTGTAACGAACTTGATTGAAGAAGTAAAGCCGCATCAGATTTTTGCGGCGGGAGATTTGGCAGATCCACACGGAACGCATAAAATTTGTCTGGATGCAATTTTGGCAGCCATTGAAAAAACGAAACATAAAGATTTTATGAAATACACGTGGATATGGCTTTATCGTGGGGCATGGCATGAATGGGATATTCACCAAATCAATATGGCTGTGCCAATGAGTCCTGACCAAGTTTTGAAAAAACGAAAAGCTATTTTCTTTCACCAATCTCAAAAAGACGGTGTTATGTTTCAGGGAAATGATACTAGAGAATTTTGGGTTCGAGCAGAAGAAAGGAATCATGATACGGCAAGAAAGTATAACGAATTGGGCTTGGCAGATTATGCGGCAATGGAAGCCTTCAAAAGATATTATTTTTAAGTGAGATGAAATGCCTGTGACTGATAAATTGAAAAACAGTAAAATATGAAAATATAAACACGTGAAAACGAAATGAAGACGATTAAAATATTTCCACTACTGATTATATTTTTTCTTGCCACGAGTTGCAAATCACAAAAAAATCATTTTAGACATAATTTGATGCCTGTGCCTCGTAGTTTTAAAATAGAAAAAAATAAGTTTGTGATAGATGAGAACTTTTCTATTTCAGTCACCGATAAAGCCAATAGAAGAGTGAATGTTGCAACGACCAAGTTTTTGAGAAGATTGAGTGATAGGACGGGAATTTTTCTGAAAAACGGATTTGCATACAATAAAAACGAAATCAATCAGCCGGATCTAAAAATAAAATTTAACAGACCGGGAAAATTAGAAATCAATGAAAACGAGTCTTATCATTTGAAAATTGAAAAAAACAAAATATCTATCGATGCGGAAACCGATATCGGAGTGATTTATGCGCTGGAGACTCTTTTGCAATTGATTGATTATGATGAAAATGGCTATTTCATTCAAGCCGCGGTGATTGATGATAGACCTAGATTTACATGGCGCGGCTTGATGATTGATGTGGCACGTCATTTTCAGCCTGTAGAAGTTATCAAAAGAAATCTCGATGCAATGGCAGCCGTAAAGATGAATGTTTTTCATTGGCACTTATCAGATGATCAAGGTTTCAGAATGGAATCAAAAACACATCCGGAATTGCATTTGCTTGCATCTGACGGGCGGTATTATACACAAGACCAAATCAAGGAAGTTGTGCAATATGCATCTGACAGAGGCATTCGGGTGGTGCCGGAAATTGATGTGCCCGGACATGCCACGGCAATTCTGACGGCTTTTCCTGAATTAGCCAGTAGAAATCGAAAATATATGTTGGAAAGAAATGCGGGGATTTTTAACCCGACTTTAGACCCTACCAATGAAAAAACCTATAGAATTCTAGTAGATTTATTTGGGGAAATGGCGGCGTTGTTTCCTGATAAGTACTTTCATATTGGCGGTGACGAAAATGAAGGAAAAGACTGGGATGCCAGTATAAAAATACAGTTGTTTATGAAACAACACGCTTTGCATTCCAACCATGAATTACAAACCTATTTTAACATCAAATTACAAAAGATTTTATCCGGCTATGGAAAAAAATTGATGGGGTGGGAGGAAATCATGACTCCTAAAATGCCTAAAACAGCCTTGATACACTCATGGAAAGGAGTGAATGAAGGTTTGCCGGCAGGACAATCTCTGATTAATGCCGTAAAAAATGGCTATCAAACCATTTTGTCTAACGGATATTATATTGATTTGATGTTGCCTGCAAGCTCTCATTATCTTGTAGATCCGATTCCTGAACATGCGCGATTGACAGCAATTCAAAAAGCAAGAATTTTGGGAGGAGAAGCAACCATGTGGAGCGAATTGGTTACGCCACTGAGCATAGATTCCAGAATATGGCCGAGAACGGCAGCCATTGCAGAACGATTTTGGTCTCCAAAAGAAGTGAGAAATGTCAGAGATATGTACAGGCGCTTGGAAGAGACAAGCTTCAGGTTGGAAGAATTGGGAATCATGCATATCAGAAATAAAGATGTGATTTTGAGAAAGCTTGCAAATAATCAATCGGTTGATGCTTTAGAAGATTTGTCTGATGTTTGTGAACCTTTGAAAATATATACAAGAAATAAAGGAGGAACCGAGTATCAATCTTTCTCACCTTTTTCACTTTTTGCCGATGCTTGCACCGCCGATGCGCCCGATGCTTTGAGATTTTCCAATTTGACAAATGATTATGTTGCTCAAGCAAATGCATCTGCCAAAAAGCAGATGCTGAAGATGCTGAAAAAATGGTCAAAAAATCATGAAATATTTAGACAACTGAAGCAAAATCCAATGCTGAAAGACATAGAGCCATTGTCAGTATGTCTTTCTGATTTTTCAAGCATAACCATGAAAATGCTTAATGGAAAAAAGCTTGATATTTCAGAAATAAACCAAGCCTATCAGCATATTAAGAAACAAGTGGCTGATGTTGAACTTGCATTGGTGAAACCTTTCAAAAAACTGATTAAAAATTATGCACGGAAAAATAAATTGAAAATTAAATTAAATTAAATAATACTGAGTTTGTCCCCGAATCCCTAAACTTGAGTCGTTTTTTAGTTCGTAAAATCAGCAAGAATAATTCTTTTTTCTTTTTGCGTTCAAATTTCAAAAGGCAAACTCAGTTTTTTTATACATTTGTAACGAGAGAAGATTTGATTCGTTTTCTTGATATTAAAATCACAGGTTATGTATAAAATTTTGTATATTTTTCTTTTCATATTCCCTTTGTTTTCAGCTGCTCAAACTCAAATCAGAGGAAAAATTATCGATTCAAAAACCAAAGAACCCCTGGCTTTTGCCAATGTAATGCTGGATGCCACACATGGCACAGTCAGTGATTTTGATGGAAATTTTAATCTTGAAATTCCCAATCATGTCGAACAAATTCTGATTTCTTATATAGGCTATCAAAGAAAAACTCTTAAGATTTCTCCCGAAACAAAATATTATAAAATTGAACTGAATCCCATTTCCGAGGCGCTTAAAACGGTTGTTATTTCTACCAAATATGAAGATCCTGTCATCAAATTGATGCGTCGGATTATCAAGGCGAAAAAGAAGAATGACTATAGAAAAAAAATATCAAAATATGCTTTTGTCAAATATTATAAATTTTTGGTAACAGCCAATTATGATTCAATTGACGGACGACTGGATTCGATCTATGAGAAAGATAAATTGGTCAAGATAGATTCATCTCTCTTTGAATTCAAGAAAGAGCTCAAAGAAAAAGATATGTTTTTGATGGAAAGCCTCACTAAAGTAAACAGTGGATACGGAAAAGAAAAAAACAAAGTGATTGCCACAAGAACAGCCGGTCTGAAAAATCCGATGTATGAAGTTTTGGCATTGCAAATAGCCAACCAAAATGTATATGACGATAATTATAAGTTTTTATTCAAGGAATATTTGGGTCCTTTGACCAATTTGTCGCTTAAACAATATCAATATGAAATTGAAGATACAATAAGTATGCAGCACAGAGATGTGTATGTAATTTTATACAAAAACACTAAAAAGCCTTTGATTTCCGGAAAACTTTTTATAGATAAACAATCTTTGGCGATTGCCAAAATGACGTTGAATACCTATAAAGCCTTTGAGCTGATAACAACACATCATTTTACTTATATGCCGGTGTATGATGTTTGGTTTCCGCAGTATTCAACAATGAACATTAAAAAAGCGGGAAATAAAAATGGCCTAGCGATAGACGGAGTAATTACGGTGACATCCAAAACAAAAAAGGACAAAAAAAAGCATACGAATCAAAACAATGTGATGGATTATCTTTATGCGATGTCTATTAATAAGATTATGGATGTGCGTATAGGAAACCACTACGCAGATAAAATTAAATATGATTTACAGATTGCGCCTGATGCACACCGAAAAACGGAAGATTTTTGGACGAAATATACAGGAAAGAGACATACGAAAAGAGAGTTGAACACTTATAAATTTGTCGATTCGATTGCCAAAAAAGAAAAAGTTGATGAAAAAATAAATTTCTATAGAAAACTGTCACAAGGATATTATGCCATAGGTTTTATGGATTTGGACTTTGCCCGTTTCATAAATTATAATCGATATGAAAGCGTTCGAATACAGCTGGGAGGAAAAACCAACGAAAAACTGTCGGATAGATTTTTTGTCAGTGCTTATGCAGCCTATGGATTCAAGGATAAAGATGTGAAATATAGTGCTCGAATCGACTGGAAATTGAGACACTTATCCCGGACTTTTTTGCATGTGTCATATTTGAATGATTTGCGCAAATCAGCGGCGTTCACAGAGTTTGGAAATAATATTTTGGATCGATCATTGTTGCATCTGTCACATGATAAGTATTTTATGGAAAAAGGCTATGAGATTGGTTTGTCACATTTGTTGTCACCTGATTTCAAAACAAATATCAATTTCAAAAAATATGATATAATTTCAAAATATCAGATTCCTTTTCATTTGGGAGCCATAGAATTTCAAAAAGCTGATTTTGTCATTGCAGAATTGAATATTGATTTTCAGCCTTTCAGCAAATTTTTTTTGATGCCAAGCGGAAGAAAAGTAATCAAAGACGGCTATCCGAAGTTTAGTTTGCATATCGAAAAATCAATTCCGTCACTGCAGATAGATACAAGAGATTTTCTCAGAATGGATTTTCAAACTTTATATATAAAAAAATATCTGAATAAAAATCATACCGATGCCATGCTGAGAATAGGTGCAGCAACAAAAGGAACGCCTTTGTCTCATTTATACAGTCCCAATTCGAATGGGTTTGCAGCAAGTACTTGGTATAAAAGAATTACTCTAGGCAATAATTTTGCTTTTGAAACAATGAATGATATGGAGTTTGCAGATAATTTTGTACTGGCTTTTCATTTGAAACACACTTTTACCAAACTTAAGATTTCGGCAAAGAATAGATTTGATTTAAGCATTTTGGGTAGGGCATCTTGGGGTATGTCATTTGACGGAAACAAATATTTAGGCATAAAATCATTGAAAAATGCCTATTATGAAACGGGAGTGGAACTTGATAAACTTTTTGCCGGCTTTGGCATGGGATTTTATTATAGGCTAGGGGCTTATGCCTATGCGAAACCTATGGATAATTTCGCTTTCAGACTGACTTATAGTCTGCCGCATATTTTTAAGTGAATATTCACACAAGCGCAATACTAATTCCTAAAACAATCAGCAACACCCCGAAAGCTTTGATAAAAATAGTCTCATGCTTTTCGTAAGACTGAATCACTTTGTTTTGTGTGAAAAGCATGGAGACGATGCAAAACCAGATAAAAGTGACAACAATAAGCATTATACTGATTATAAGCAGCACATGATTTGGAATTTTCGGAGGAATAACAACCGAAAAAATACTTAAGAAAAAAAGAGAAGCTTTCGGATTCAATAAATTAGTCAAAAAACCGATTCTTAAAGCCCTGAAATAGTCAATCGTTTTTTTGTTTTGCTCTTGGTTAATTTTTAGTTTTTGATGCTGTTCTCTGATACTTGAAATGCCGAGATAAATCAAATATAACGCCCCTAAATATCTGATAATATTAAAAATATATTCATTTGTTTTGATAAGATATGCCACGCCGGCAATTGAGTAGAAAACATGAATGCTGATGCCTGAACTGATGCCTAACGATGTCCAAATTGCAATTTTTCTGTTATATTGAATGGCATTTTTCAATACCACGACAAAGTCAGGTCCCGGACTCATTACAGCAAGCAAATGAGTGACAAAAACAATTCCGATAATTGGCAAGTAATCCATATATTCAATATCTTTGCAAGTATAGTAAAAATCCCAAAATTAGAATTATATTTGACGATATAATTATGTGACAAAAAGTGAACAACAGTATAAACAAAATATTGAATTTTTTTTTCAGAAATAACAAATACAGAACTTTTGTATTCTTTTTGCTGATTTCTGCCGTATTGTGGTTTTTTGCACAACTGTCCAAGAACTATCACTATACGATGAATATACCGATATCCTATGTAAATGTTCCCGCTGATATTCACCAAAATCAACTGCCGAAAAATCAATTGTTGTTGCGTCTTAATGCCGGTGGTTTTCAATTATTAAAGAATAATTTCAATAAACCGGTCTTGCAAATAGATTTTGACAGACATAAGTTGAGACAGAAAAAATTTTGGATTTCAGATAATTTTAAAAATAGAATTTCATCTCTGATAGGAAATGATATAAGGATTTTGGATATTGAACCGGATACGATTTTTGTCAATTTAAACCATTTTAACAAGAAAAATGTTTATGTGCAATTGCAGTCGGACTTGACTTATAAACCGGGATTTAAAAATAAAACAAAAATACAAATATCGCCTGAAAAAATGTGGATATTCGGTGCAGAAGAAGCGCTTCGGGAAGTGGACAGTATAAAAACAGAAATATTGAAAGAACACAATATAAGCCAAGATATTAAGAAAGATATAAAACTCATTATTCCGAACAATCTAAAAGTCAGTCAAACAAAGGCTTCTGTTTTTTTGGATGTTGACCAGTTTTTTGACGATGAAAAAAAAGTAGATTTTAAAGTAATCAATGCACCGGGACATGCCAAAATTATCCTTTTTCCATCCAAGGAAAAGGTGGTGTATAAAGTCTTTAAAGACGATTATAGCAAAGTAAAATCTGAAGATTTTGAAATCGTTTTGGACTATGACCAAGTGAAAAGAAAAAAATCGGTTTTAACGCCAAGACTTATAAAATCTCCGGATTACATTTTTGACGTTCATATCATACCCGAAAAAGTAGAGTTCCTAATCAAACGCTAGTTCAATGTTCAAAGTAGGTTTAACAGGAGGAATAGGAAGTGGAAAAACCACGGTTGCCAAAATTTTTGAAGACTTGGGGGTTCCGGTTTATTATGCGGATAACGAGGCAAAAAACTTGATGACACATAATTCAAAACTTATTTCAAAAATCAAAGAAGAATTCGGAGAAAACATTTATAAAAAAGGGGTTCTAGACACAAAATATTTGGCCGATATCGTGTTTTCTGATTCCGAAAGACTGAAACAATTGGAAAAATTGGTGCACCCGGAAGTAAAATCCGATTTTTTGTCTTGGGCAGAAAAACAGAAAGCATCCTATGTGATTATGGAAAATGCAATTCTATATCAGTCCGGAATGGATGTTTTGATGAATAAAGTTATCTTGGTGACCGCATCGGAAGAAAAAAGAGTTGATCGGGTGCTGAAAAGAGATAAAATGTCTTTATCTGAAATTAAGAAAAGAATAAAAAATCAAAAATCACTTAAAAATCACCTGAAAATTGCGGATTTTGTAATAGATAATAATTTGAATTCCGTATATTTACATAGGGAGATTGCGGAAATTAACAAAAAGCTTAATAATTTGTTAAAGTTAAGTTAATTTAAGGATATCGAGTTGTTATATTTGGTTGAATTAGTATAATTTTGCTGGATGAAAAGGAGGAGTATCATTCTTTTGGTTGTGTTTATGACGATTTCAGTTTTTGGAATCAGGGTGATGCAAGTGCATTTGAGAGAGAATGATGAGAAACTGAGAAATCAGCAGTTTTCTTATACGATAAATCAAGTATTGTATAATGTGGCTACTAAAGCCGAAAGGCAAGAACTGGATAAATATTTTAAAAAGTTTGAAAGTTCAAGTGCATCGGTGAAGGAAAACAAGATGTATGAGTTTTTCTATAAAAAGAAAAATAAGCTCACAGACGAAACTTTCATTTATAAACATCTTGTTTTAGAGAAGGACTATAATTTGAAATTTCCTTTATCGGAAAAACAGTTCGACTCGGTTTTTGGAAAGATTGTCTATTCTGTTAAGAAGTCAAATTATTTGAAAAAAAATAATTTGTTCAGAGCGAATAAAAGTAGGTTGGACAATAGCAGTTTTACCAAAACAAACAGACAAATGTTGGAGACAACTTTTAAAGATATTTCCGTGTTGGAACCAATTTATAAAAGAGTCTCTACAGATAGTCTGAAAAATTGGATACGTAAAGAAATAAGAAGGCGTAACATAGATTATAATTATGAGTATGGAATTTTAAATGATGGAATTTTAACAAAAGTTCACTCTGAAAATTTTGTTCCGGATGATGATGATTTTCAATACTATAAATTAGCCATTTTTCCGGATGATTCACGGCAAACCGATTTCGATTTGGCTGTTGCATTTAACAAGGGAGAGCTGTTTAAGAAAGAAACTTTTAAAATTCAATTGTTGTCGGATTTATTGACCATAATAATTTTAATTATCTATGTTTTGACAATCTATTTTATCATAAGGCAGAAAAAGATTTCACAGATGAAGACTGATTTTATCAATAACATGACGCATGAGTTCAAAACACCGATTGCAACGATAAATTTGATTACCGATGCAATGAAATCGCCAAGTGTGATTACCGATGAAAAGCAGTTGAAGTACTATCTGCAAATGTTGAAACAAGAAAACAAAAGAATGCTGAGTCAAGTGGAGAATATCATGAGCCTGTCAATTTTAGATAAGCTCGACGCAAATATTGATAAGACAGAAGTCTCTGTTCATGAAATTATAGAAGGAGCCATTCTTCATGTTAGTCTGATTATTGAAGATAGAGAAGGGAGTTTAGAAACTGATTTTAAGGCAGTTGACGATTTGGTTTTTGGAAATGAAGTTTTGTTGACAAATGTGTTTGTGAATATTTTAGATAACGCCATAAAATATTCAGAAAAAAGTCCCGAAATAAAAGTTAAAACATACAACAAAAACGAAAGAGTTTACGTTGAAATAAGTGATAAAGGAATAGGAATGAGTAAATCTGAACAAAAAAAGATTTTTGAAAAATTTTATAGAATCAGTTCAGGAGACATACACAATGCAAAAGGTCACGGCTTAGGTTTGGCCTATGTGCAGAAAATTATAAAATCCCACGATGGGAAAATATCGGTTAAAAGTGCAAAAAATGTTGGAAGCACTTTTACGGTGAGTTTCATGATACACACAAACTATAATATAAATAATTAATGATGGAAAATTACAAACACAAAATCTTGCTAGTAGAAGATGACATTAATTTTGGGATAGTCCTGAGAGATTATCTGAGATTGAATGACTTCGAAGTTATTTTGGCAAGGAACGGAATGGAAGGATTTGAAAAGTTCAAAAAGAGCTACTATGATATCATTATCCTCGATGTGATGATGCCTTATAAAGACGGATTTACACTGGCTAAAGAAATCAGGGCAAGAAATAAGGAAGTGCCATTGATTTTTTTAACCGCCAAAAATCTTAAAGAAGATATGCTCAAAGGATATCAAGTCGGAGCGGATGATTACATTAATAAACCTTTTGATTCTGAAGTTTTGCTATATAAGATTAAAGCTTTGATCAACAGAGCAAAACAAGCGCCGGTAAAAGAAGAATTAGATGAGTTTAAATTTATAATTGGAGATTTTACTTTTGATGCCAGATTGAGACAACTCAAATTTAGAGATGAAGAAAGTATTAAATTATCTCCCAAGGAAAATAAATTGCTCAGAATGTTGACGCAATATAGAAATGATTTGATGCCCAGAGAAAAAGCTTTGAATAAGATATGGCAAGACGATAACTATTTCACATCCAGAAGTATGGATGTATATATCGCCAAGCTGAGAAAATTATTGCAAAAAGATCCGAGAGTGAAAATCGTGAATATTCACGGTTCAGGTTTCAGGTTGGCTGATGAAACAGCAAATATGAAAGATGCATAAAATAACTTCAAAATCAGATAAAAAAAACACGCTGAAAATCCGGCGTGTTTTTTTATGTTGTTTTTTTTGAATAAGGCTACATACAATAGTAGCAATTATTTGATGTTGTTAAGAAAATTTTTAGAATTGATTTTGAAATCATCTGCCATAAACTCAGCATCGGACTTACACTTTGATTTCAAGAGTTTCATATCGGGATTCCAAGCATTCCCGTCATAGAAAGCCAGACCTTTGAAATCTCTCATTTTATACATGGCTTTTTCGCCATAGCAAGTGCCGAGATAGACTTTTTCAAACGAATTCTCTTGTGCCCATTGAATCACACTAAACATCATCCACTTTCCTAAACCTTGTCTTGAATAGTTCAAATCATAGAAAGAAAACCAATAGTGAAGCGTTTTTTCCGAAATAACAGCGAACACATATCCAAGAATTTTTCCGTTGGCTTCAAATTGAAAAATATAGTTAAAAGCTGTCCAAGCATAAATATAATCGAATCGTTCTTGAGGCATTTTTCCGTCAAAACGAATACTTGCATAATCCAGACAAAATCGATTAAAATCTTCATTTTTGATAAAATTATTTTTTTCAATCACACGAAAATCAGGACTAATTTCAGCCATCTTTCTGGTGATCCTTCTATTTTCCGAGGTGGGTTGAAACTGGTCAAGATTCACTCTTAGACTTCTTGCCAAATAATAAATGTTTTCTTTAATATCTGTGGAATTGCTGTAGGGCAGGAACCCGTTATCATAGATTGATTCAATCTCGGAAGCCTTTTCTTGAAGACAATAAACGGCATAGTTGAACGTATAGGTGTCATAGTCAACTTTGCTCTCTGAACGGAAGATTTTCATGATATTATTTTTTTATAAAGTCTTGAAAGTTCTTTGTTACTTATAAAGATTATTTATTAAAAACAATTTTTAGATTTAATTCTTCCAATTGTTCTTCGCTGATAGTATCGGGAGCATCAATCATCACATCTCTTCCGGAATTATTTTTTGGAAAAGCAATATAGTCACGAATGGTTTCTTGTCCGTCTAAAATGGCAACCAATCGGTCTAACCCGAATGCCAAACCGCCATGTGGCGGTGCCCCATATTCAAAGGCATCCATCAAAAATCCAAATTGTTTTTGAGCTTCTTCATCAGAAAAACCTAACAAAGAAAACATTTTTTTCTGAACATCTTTATCATAAATTCTGATTGATCCGCCTCCTATTTCATTTCCATTCAGCACCATGTCATAAGCATTTGCCCGCACTTTTTCGGGATTGGAATCAAGCATATTCATATCTTCAGGTTTTGGAGCCGTGAAAGGATGGTGCATGGCGTGATAGCGTTGGGTTTCTTCATCCCATTCCAAAAGTGGAAAATCCACTACCCATAGAGGAGCAAATTCATTTGGTTTTCTCAGTCCGAGTTGTTCAGCCATTTCCATTCGTAGGGCACTGAGTTGTGTTCGGGTTTTATTCAAATCTCCTGAAAGAACCAATATCAAATCTCCTGTTTTTGCATTGGTGATTTTTGCCCAAGCTTTGAGATCGTCTTGTGAGTAGAATTTATCTACGGAGGATTTCAGGCTGCCGTCTTCGTTATATTTTACATAAACCATTCCTTTGGCGCCGATTTGTGGGCGTTTCACCCAATCGATAAGTTTGTCTATTTGTTTGCGTGTGTGACCGGCAGCTCCGGGAACGGCAATTCCTATAATGGCTTCTTGTTGGTCAAAGACATTGAAGCCTTTTCCTTTGGCAACTTCTGTCAGATCTCCGAATTCCATTCCGAATCGAATATCGGGTTTGTCATTTCCAAAACGCCTCAAGGCTTCTTCATAGCTCATTCTTGGAAATTTGTCAATTTCAATGCCATGAATTTCTTTAAGCAGATGTTTGGTCAAGCCTTCAAATGTATTGAGGATATCTTCTTGTTCAACAAATGACATTTCACAGTCAATTTGTGTGAATTCCGGTTGTCTGTCGGCACGTAAATCCTCATCCCTGAAACATTTGACAATCTGCATGTATTTGTCCATTCCGGCAACCATCAAAAGTTGTTTGAAAGTTTGTGGCGATTGAGGCAGGGCATAAAATTGTCCGGGGTTCATTCTGGAAGGAACCACAAAATCTCTGGCGCCCTCAGGGGTTGATTTAATCAGGTAAGGCGTTTCAATATCAATAAAACCTTGGTCTGTCAGATAGTTGCGCACCAATTGTGTTACTTTTGAACGAAAAATTAAATTGTTTTGAACCGGTTTTCGACGAATGTCCAAATAGCGATATTTCATACGCAATTCTTCCCCTCCGTCAGTATTGTTTTCAATGGTAAAAGGAGGTATTTTTGCTTTATTCAAAACACGTAGTTCACGGACCAGTATTTCAATATCTCCCGTCGGAATTTTATTGTTTTTGCTGGTTCTTTCAATGACTTCTCCCTTGACTTGAATAACAAACTCTCTACCCGGTTTTCCGGCTTCTTCAAGCATTTCTTTTTGGTCTTCATTAAAAGATAGTTGTGTGATGCCATACCGATCTCTAAGGTCGATAAAAATAACGGCGCCGAGATCTCTTATTTTTTGCACCCATCCGCTTAGAGTGACTTCTTGTCCGATTTGTGTTGCGTTCAATTCGCCGCAAGTATGTGTTCTGTACATGATTTATTGTGCTTCCTTGATTATTCGGGCAAATTTACATTAAAAAGTTTAAAATTGTGTCAACCGAAAAGTAGAATAATTCAAAAAATATTTGCAATGCTTCTTTTTCCGTCCTTATGCTTTCAAAAATAACAAATCTTTGTCATATTGAATAATACCTTTGGCTTGATGAAGAATATCTGCCCCGATAATACCGTCCACCTCAACATCCATAATTTTTAGCGCTTGGTTGATATGAGATAAATCCATCAATACCAAAGTGATTTTTTTGAGTTTGACTTTTTTGATACGAACCTTATTTTTTTTGGCGGTTTGGATCTCTATTTCCGTGGTTCCCGCACCGGTGGCTTTGTGTTTGCTGTCTTTGGCTTTGAGTTTGAAATATTTGGTTTTGCTAACGTCAATCGTAGTGTTTGAAGCCCCCGTATCCAAGATGAAAATACCTTTGATATTGTTAATTCTGGCACGTAAGATATAATGTCCTGATGGTATTTGTGTCAAAGCCACGCTTTGATATCCGTTTTTTTCTAAAAATTTATGAAGCTTCATGAATAAATTATTTTTTGGGTCGGAAACAATCAGGTTTCTAGGTGTTGCTTTAAAAACCTGATTGAAAAAGAATTTTTTTTCTTTAGCGGGTTATTTTAAATCTTTGTCCTCGATTGCTGAGCTCTTGATTTCTTTAAAAACAGCTTTTTTGAAGCCTTCCATTAAAGTATTCATCTTGTCAATAACCCCATTAGGATCCTTGATGAAATATAAATCTTTCAAATAGTTCATATCTTTATACATCACCCAAGTTTGTCCTTCGTGGTCTTCATAAATCAAGGCTTTGAGCGGTAATTCATAGCCGACTTCAGGATTTTCTTGCATCAAAAAGCTTCCCATTTTCGGATTGCCAAAAATCATCAGATAAATGGGGCGTAGTTCCATGTTGGCATTTTTTGCGGCGGTTTGATGGTCTACCACTCTGGGATAGAACATGCCGCTACTTTCCAAATAGTTTTTCATGTGTTGATAAGTGCTTTTAGGGTCATAGTCACTTTTGAACAATATAAATTTGGTTTTGGCATAGTCAGCCTCCTTAGCTACAGTTTCTTTTTTTTCAGATTTTTTTGCGCCTTTTTCTACCGTTGCGTCAATATGACAAGACGCAAAAAGCAGTGTTAGACTTAAAATGCTTATTAATTTTTTCATTTTATTTATCTTTTTTTAATGTTCAATTATCTTTTTTTCCTTTCAACATTCGTTTGATTTCGTTCAGTTTCATCAAGGCTTCGATCGGGGTTAGGTTGTCAATATCCGTATCCATAATCTCTTCTTTGATTTCTTCCAGCAGGGGATCGTCCAATTGAAAAAAGCTCAATTGCATACCTTCGGTTGATTGTTTTAATTTTTTTTGAACTTCTTCGGTTTGATGAGAAGCCTCCAGTTGTTTCAAAATCTTATTTGCTTTGTTGATTACTCTTAGCGGCATGCCGGCAATTTTTGCCACATGAATTCCAAAACTATGTTCACTGCCTCCGGAGACCAATTTTCTGACAAAAATAATATTGTTATCGATTTCTTTGATGGAAACATTGAAATTTTTAATTCGTTCAAAAGTTTTGCTCATTTCATTCAGCTCATGATAATGTGTAGCAAATAACGTTTTCACTTTACTTGGATGTTCATGCAAATAGTCGGCAATTGCCCAAGCAATGGAAATGCCATCATAAGTGCTGGTGCCACGCCCGATTTCATCGAGAAGAATCAAACTCCTTTCTGAAAGATTATTCAAAATGCTGGCAGTCTCGTTCATTTCAACCATAAATGTCGATTCGCCCATTGAGATATTATCGCTGGCGCCAACTCTGGTGAATATCTTATCCACCACACCGATTCGAGCATCTTTTGCCGGAATAAAACTGCCGATTTGAGCCAATAAAACAATCAATGCGGTTTGCCGAAGCAAAGCCGATTTTCCTGACATATTCGGACCGGTTATCATAATGATTTGTTGTTGTTCCCGGTCTAAGAAAATATCATTCGGAATGTAGTTTTCATCCTCGGGCAATTGTTTCTCAATCACAGGATGTCTGCCGTCTTTGATATCGATATCATAAGACAGATCTATTTGTGGTTTGGTATAATTGTTTTCAATGGCAATTTTGGTATAAGACAAGAAAGTGTCCAATTGTCCAATCAGCCGGGCGTTATGCTGAATGGGTTTGATATAGTCATGAAGCCAGACAATCAACCGATTGAAAATGTTCAATTCCAATTGTTGAATTTTTTCTTCAGCACCCAAAATTTTATGCTCTAAGTCTTTGAGTTCTTCAGTTATATACCGTTCGGCAGAAGTGAGTGTTTGTTTTCTGACCCATTCTTCAGGCACTTTGTCCTTGTGTGTGTTTCTTACTTCGAGATAATAGCCGAATACATTGTTGAAACCAATGCGCAATGAGCTGATTCCTGTGGCAATTGTCTCTCTTTGAAGGATATTGTTAAGTATTTCTTTGGAGGAAATTTTGATATTTCTCAATTCATCCAATTCTGTAGAAACCCCCTGTTTGATGACGTTCCCTTTTTGAATATTGACCGGAGCATCGTTATTAATGCTTTCTTCAATTTTCTTTCTCAGCAAGTTTACATCATTGATTTGATCGGCAATTTTTTTTAAGGCTTCATTGTTGTTTGTTTCCAAAGCTTGCTTGACTGGAATGATGGCGTCCAAAGAGCGTTTTAGCTGAATGATTTCTCGAGGATTCACTTTTCCGGTGGCAATTTTAGAAACCAAACGTTCCAAGTCTCCTACTTGTTTTAGTTGGTTTTCAATTGTTTCCGTCAGCCTTGTGTTTTTTACAAAATGTTCAACAATATCATGTCTTTCTTCAATTCTTGTTTTGTCTTTTAGTGGTAGCGCCAGCCATCTTTTGATATTTCTCCCCCCCATGGGTGTGACGGTTTTGTCAATAATGTCCAAAAGTGTGACGGCATTTGGATTGAGACTGCCATAGAGTTCCAGATTCCGAATAGTGAATTTGTCCATCCAAACATAGGCATCTTCTTCAATACGTTTGAGCGTGTTGATATGTTTCAAGTCGTTTTGCTTGATGTCAGAAAGATAATGCATGATGGCACCTGCAGCAATAATTCCCTCATTCAAATCATCAATTCCAAAACCTTTCAGGTTGAGTGTTTCAAAATGTTTGAGTAAAAGTTCTTGTGCATAGTCTTGATGATAAATCCATTCGTCCAGCTTGAAAATATGAAAGTCCGTTCCAAAAAATTCTTGAAATTTTTTATGGTGGGCATATGAAAATAGAATTTCACTCGGTTTAAAATTTTGAAGCAGTTTGTCGATGTAGTCTTGATTTCCTTCGCTTACCAGAAATTCTCCTGTAGAAACATCGATAAAAGAAATTCCGATTTTTTTCTTTCCGAAAAACAACGATGCCAAAAAATTATTTGATTTGCTTTCCAAGACATCATCATTCAGCGCCACGCCGGGTGTAACCACTTCGGTTACGCCTCGCTTAACAATTGTTTTGGTTTTTTTCGGGTCTTCCAATTGATCGCAAATAGCTACGCGCAATCCTGCTTTGACCAGCTTGGGCAAATAGGTGTTCAAAGAGTGATGGGGAAAACCGGCAAGTGCTGTTTCAGACTCGCTCCCATTGCCACGTTTGGTTTGAACAATACCTAATATTTTTGCCGCCCGAATGGCATCATTTCCAAAAGTTTCATAAAAATCACCTACACGAAACAACAATAATGCATCAGGATATTTTGCCTTGATGCTGTTATATTGCTTCATTAACGGAGTGACTTTCTTAGCTTTCAAAAGATTTGCTTTATGAGTGAGCTAAAATACAATTTTTTGGGCTTTGTTTTTTAGATGAATTAAAAAAAATATTAACAATTTCATCTGAGAATAAATCCATTCCGAGTCATATTAAATCTTTATTGCCGAAGCGGATTATCCTTAAATTATTTTATCCTTATCTTTGTGGAGAGATGGACAAAACATACGACTACATTATTATAGGTTCCGGTTTTGGCGGCTCGGTATCCGCACTTCGGTTGGCAGAAAAGGGATATTCCGTTCTGGTAATTGAAAAGGGATCTTGGAAAAAGCCCGAAGATTTTCCAAAAACCAATTGGAATCTTAAAAAGTGGATGTGGTTGCCCGGCATAGGATTCAAGGGAATTTTTAAAATGACTTTTTTTAGGCATTTGTCTGTTATCAGCGGTGTTGGCGTGGGCGGAGGTTCGCTGGTTTACGCCAATACCTTGCCGACTCCGAAAAGTCATTTTTTTTCATCGGGTTCATGGAAAGCACTGGCAGATTGGAAAAATGAATTGGCACCGTTTTATGAAGAAGCTCGCAGGATGTTGGGAGCTGTTCGGAATGAACATTTTTTTGACAGTGATCTCAAGCTAAAAAAAGTTGCCGAAAAATTAAATAAACTCTCTGATTTTGATGCGCCGAAGATTGCTGTTTTTTTTGGAGATGCCGATAAAAAAGTTCCCGACCCTTATTTTGACGGAAAAGGACCGGAACGAACGGGTTGTAATTTTTGCGGACAATGCATGACGGGTTGCCCTCATGGTGCAAAAAATACTTTAGATAAAAACTATTTGTTTTTGGCACAACAAAAAGGAGCTGAAATTTTGGCTGAACACTACGTGACTGATGTGCTTCCTTTGGAAACCGGTTATTCCGTGGTGTTTAGGAAAACGGCAAAATATTTTTCTCAAAAACAAAAGGTCGGTGCTAAAGCTGTGATTTTTTCCGGAGGTGTGCTTGGAACGATTCCTTTGTTACTGAAACTCAAGAAAAGCAGGCTGCCAAAAATCAGCAATATGTTGGGAAAAGATATACGTAGCAATAATGAGTCTCTAATATTTGTGACCTCAACACAAAAAGATATAGATATGAGCAAAGGTGTGGCAATCGGTTCCATTTTGAATGTTGGAGAACATGCTCATCTGGAACCGGTCAGGTACGGCTCGGGTTCCGGTTTTTGGCGTATAGGAGTTTTGCCTATGGTTGCGGCATCGTTTTGGGGAAAGAGAATTTTAAAATTTCTATGGACATTGATAAAATCTCCTTTGCAATGGATTAGAATCTATAGCGTGCAAAATTTTGCAAAGCAAACAGTCGTTTTATTGTATATGGAAGACTTGGAAGGAAAATTGCAAATGAAAAAAGGAGTTTTCACTATTAAAACCGTTTTGCAGGACGGAAAATCGCCTAGTGCATTTTTGCCGAATGCGCAGAATTTGGCATGGCAATATGCAAAAGAAGTCACCGGAAAACCTTTGACTTTTGTTTTGGAAACCTTGTCAGGCATTCCCTCAACGGCACATATTTTAGGAGGAGCCGTGATGGGAGCAGACCGTAGTTCCGGGGTGATTGATTTGCAACATAGATTGTTTGGCTATAAAAATCTGTATGTTTGTGACGGATCGGCAATTTCAGCCAATCCGGGTGTGAATCCGGCACTGACAATTACGGCAATGACCGAAAGGGCAATGTCATTTATTCCATCAAAAAATAAATTATTATGATTACAGATTTAATCGCGCAACAGACACGATTTTTTGAAACACAGCAAACCAAAGATATTTCTTTCAGGCTGAAAAAATTAAGGGCTTTGCGCCATGAAATTCAGCATAGAGAAAAAGATATTTCTGTTGCCATTCATCAAGATTTTAGAAAATCGGAATTTGAAGTTCTATCTTCTGAAATTGCCATGGTTTTGGCAGAATTAAATCTGACAATCAAAAAATTAAAAACTTGGGCAAAACCACAGCGTGTTTTTCCTTCGATGGCAAATTTTCCTTCTGCAGCAAAAATTTATAAACAAGCCTATGGCAAAGTTTTGATTATTTCTCCTTGGAACTATCCTTTTAATTTGGCAATGATTCCGCTTGTGGGTGCCATTGCAGCCGGAAATACGGTGGTGCTGAAACCCTCTGAATATTCTGCATATACATCACAAATTATCAGAGAGATTATTGAGAAAGTTTTTGATTCGGAACATGTTGCCGTTGTGGATGGAGATGCAAAAGTTGCTCAAGCACTTTTAACAGAAAAATGGAATTATATTTTTTTTACGGGCAGCGTTGCCGTAGGAAAAATTATCTATCGGGCAGCAGCAGAAAATTTAACTCCCGTCACGTTGGAACTTGGCGGAAAATCTCCGACAATTATTGACAGAACAGCCGATTTAAGACTTGCTGCAAAAAGAATTGTTTGGGGAAAATTTATCAATGCGGGACAAACTTGCATTGCGCCGGACTATGTTTTGATCGATGAAAATATTATGGATGAGTTTATTGGCTTTTTGAAGAGTGAAATTGTTTTGGCTTATGGAGAAAATCCGAAAATGTCAAAAGATTATGCCCGAATCATCAGTAAAGGAAATTTCAACAGATTGCAGTCGATGTTTGAAAATATGGATGTGGTTGTAGGAGGAAAAACAGATGAAAATGATAATTATATTGCACCGAGTATTATCCGTAATCCCGATTTAGACAGTTTGGTGATGGAAGATGAGATTTTCGGACCGATTTTACCTGTTTTGCCCTATCAAAATTTGGGTGAAGCCGAACAAATTTTGAAAAGATATCCTAATCCGTTGGCATTTTATGTTTTTTCAACCGACACAAAGATTCAAAAGTATTTTATTGAAAAATTTTCTTTTGGCGGCGGTGTGCTCAATGACACGATTGTGCATTTTATCAATGACAGGTTGCCTTTTGGCGGAGTAGGAGACAGTGGTATTGGGCATTATCACGGAAAATATTCGTTTAATACTTTTACGCATCAAAAATCCGTGGTGAAAAGATATAATTGGTTGGATATTCCAATTAGATATTTACCCTCGAGTCAGTTCAAAAAAAAACTGATTAAATTTTTTTTAAGTTAATTTTTTTCCGGTGAACATTTCAAAAGTCAGCACTGCAAGAATTGAATTCAGGTCACTTTCGAGCATATCAAATATTATATATTTTGCCGGTATTTACAAATGATTTTAGTTCTTCAATTGTCAAAATTGATAAACGCCGAGATTGATGTTGTGTGGGCAATCAATTTCTATGATCTTGCCCCCAAAGCAATTTCTTTTGGAGCGTTTTGATAAAGGAGTTTTCTTCAAACTGAATCAATTTTATGGTGAATGGTGCAGTATAAGCAATAATTTCAGTGTCGGTACTTAGGCTATACACTCTGGAATCCAAAGAAATCAGAAATTCCGGTTCTCTGCTGGACACTTTCATTCGTATAATGTTGTCGTTTGGAATAACCAAAGGTCTGGCAGTCAGGTTGTGTGGCGCAATCGGGTTGATAATTATATTCATAGATTCCGGCATAACCACGGGTCCGTTACAACTCAAAGAATAGCCTGTTGATCCGGTGGGGGTGGCAATAATCAATCCGTCTGCCCAATAAGACGCTAAAAATTCATCATCGAGATAAGTGTCGATAGTAATCATTGCCGTGGTGTTTTTTCTGTTGATGACCAGTTCATTCAGCGCAAAGTTCATGGCTTTGATTTCGGGTATTTCAGGCTTGGTATCAATATTGACTAAATTTCTTTCGGAAATGCTATATTGTCCTTTGAGATAGAGCATGATGGCTTTTTCAATTTCTTCTTTTTGAACGGTTGCCAAGAATCCCAGTCTACCGGCGTTGATGCCAAAAATAGGGATGCCTTTGTCTCGGATAAAAGTGGCGGCTCTTAAAATGGTACCGTCGCCACCGTAGGTGAAAAATAAGCTGATGTTTTCAGGAAGGTCATCATAAGCTGAGAAGTATTCGAATTCAGGATAGGTTTGCAGTAGCTTGTTGTGTTGTCGCAATTTGTCATAGAAAACCTTTTGAAAAATGATTTGGACATTATTTTTGATTAGAATATCGAGTAATAATAAAAGGTGAGAAAAAGATTGAGTTTCTCTATAATATCCATATATGGCAACTTTTTTCATATGTCCTTTTTTAATGCTAAGAAATTCTGACCTCATCGATTGAAGATAAAGTCGATAAACCATAGCTCAAAAGTAGTGATTTTTTTATTGATGCTTTTAGTGAAATTTTTAAATAAAAAAGCCGAGAAATTCTCGGCTTTTTTTTGTTTCATTGTACTTGCTTTATCCTAAATAGGATTTCAAGATTTTGCTTCTGGAGGTATGTTTCAATCTCCTAATGGCTTTTTCTTTGATTTGACGCACGCGTTCTCTGGTGAGATCAAAGGTTTCTCCGATTTCTTCCAAGGTCATCAAATGATTTCCGTTGAGACCGAAATAGAGTTTTACAACATCTGCTTCTCTAGGCGTGAGAGTGGTCAAAGCTCTTTCAATTTCGGTTCTTAAAGATTCAATCAACAAAGTTTTTTCAGGACTGGGAGATTCTCCTGAACGCAAAACGTCATAGAGATTGGATTCTTCGCCTTCAATCAGAGGGGCATCCATAGAAATATGTCTTCCTGCATTTTTTAAAGAAATTTTAACATCGCTAATAGACATATCCAACGCCTCGGCGAGTTCTTCTGCAGAAGGAGGTCTCTCATTGGCTTGTTCCAATTTGGCAAACATTTTATTGATTTTATTGATGGACCCGATTTTGTTTAAAGGCAACCTGACAATTCTGGATTGTTCTGCCAAGGCTTGTAAAATAGATTGGCGTATCCACCAAACCGCATACGAAATAAATTTAAACCCTCTGGTTTCATCAAATCTTTTGGCAGCTTTTATCAACCCGAGATTTCCTTCATTAATCAAATCGGGTAAAGATAAACCTTGGTTTTGATACTGTTTTGCAACGGATACTACAAATCTTAGGTTGGACTTGACTAATTTTTCTAAAGCTTGCTTGTCGCCGGCTTTAATTTTTTGCGCCAATTCCACTTCGTCATCGGCTGTAATCAAATCAACTTTTCCAATTTCTTGAAGATACTTGTCCAATGAAGCGGTTTCTCTGTTGGTAACCTGCTTTGTAATTTTGAGTTGTCTCATAAAAGTGTACGGATTTTAATTTTGTCGTTTCAATTAGTATTACGCAGGAAAATGAAAAATGTTACAAAAATACACAAATAAATATTTAATTAATTCATAAACAATGGATTATGCGAATTAGAATTTTACAAGGTCTCTATTCCAAAGCTGAGTTTTGAGTCCGAAATAGAAATATCTTGTAGATTCATTTTTGACGAGACTGATTTCAGTATCGATAGTTGTTTTTCTGAAAATTGTTCCTGCAAAAAGCTTTAGGTTGGTTGCAGGATTTACGATGTACCCGATTTCAAATTGATTCATCAATAAGTTTCCGAGGTTACCTTGAAAGGTATATGTTTTTCTTGCCTTTTCCGTGGCATTGATATAATTATATAAATCTCCTCCGTAGGGAATTGCATCAGCCGGAAAATCAAAGCCTTTTTTTCCGAGATTGATTCGATTTTGTGCATAGAAACGCTTATTGCGATATTGAATTTCAAAAATCTTTTCATCAAAGTTGCCGCCCCAAGGATGTGCCAAAGCTTGATAGTTATGCGTGTAATTAATGAGCAGATTGTTGTGTGAATAGGTGTATGGTCTCACTTTGTTGTATTCCAATCTCAAGAAGAGATTAGGAATTTTGAAAGCATCGTGATATTTTATTCCCAGTTGAAAACCATATTTGTTTCCCCAATATCCGACGTCTCCGAAAAATTTATCAATTGTCATTTCGTCTAAAATAAATTGTCCGTAGAAATCTATATTATAAGGAGTTTTATAGTGTGCTGACAGGCCAACAATTGTATTTGAACCTCCCGAGCCTGATTCCAGCTCAACGGTTTTAAAAAATATAAGCGGATTCAAATAGTTGACATCAAAACCTCTGCCGTTTTCATTATACCAAATCACCGTTTCAAAAAATCCGAAGTTGAGTTTGGGCAATGCATTCCAACTGATGTGGTGAATGGCAGAAAATTTTTTCTTAAAAACACCGTTTTTAGATATTTCCGGACGTACATCTTGGTAAGCACTCCACATGGTGGTGTATTTTACGTGCCAAAAGCCGGCATCTATTTTGAAATAGGGATAGGGTGCGGAATTGTCTGACAGAAATAGAGAACGATAGCCTTCTCCGATGAAATGATTGCCATGTCCAATTTCAAAGAAAAAATACTTGCTTGGTCTGTAACTGAAATAACCCTCGGCATAGGGATAGTCCACATAGTTTCTGCTATCGCTCTTTGAGAGTCCCATTCCGGGGACAATTCTGGGTCTTTTGTTCCAAATATATCGATCATAGAAAACTGGATAGCGTGCCATATTTTCTGCGATTGTAGAGCTGAAAGAAAATTGTTTTCCCAAGCTTCCCTCCACTCTGATCCCTCTGGTATTTTGAAAGAGATAGTTTTGTGTCATCAAGTTATCCTTCCCTAGATTTATGTCAACAACAGGGTCAATCGTGATCCAATAATCATCGTGGTCGATGGCAAAAAAATGTTCATCTAACAGTTTTCTTCCAAACCATGTTTTTTTCTCATAGACCAAAGACTGATAATAGTTATTGAAAACTGTTGAGTCAATTTCAAAAAAATGCAAAGGCTTCATCGATGTATGAATACTATCAGACAGATGAGCTTCAAGTTGGTTAAAGTCAAAATGAGTGACAGGCACTTTGATATAGCTTTTAGATTTTTTTTCGATTAGTTTTTTTTGTGAGAATGTCTGTAGAGAAATCAGAAATAGAAAAAAAAGAATGATTTTATTTTTCATAAACTAAAGGTTTAATTCTTTGGGATGTATAATGTTTATAGCAAATGTACATTAATTTTTTTTATGCAAACATGCAGAGAAGATGAATCGGCTTAAAATTTAACAGTCCTTATTTGTGTTGAATGGCATTATGGCTTGATTTTTGATAAGTTTACAATAATTTTAAATAAAGATAAGTTATCATTGAGTATCATATCTTTGTCGAGAAAAAACGACTTAAAAAATGAATAAAATCGAGCATATTGGCATTGCAGTGAAAGACATTGATGAGGCAAATCAGAGATTTGCCAAGTTGTTGGGAATAGAGCCCTACAAACAAGAACAAGTGGAAAGAGAAGGTGTTTTGACTTCGTTTTTTAAGGTTGGCGCATCGAAAATTGAATTGTTGGCAGCAACTCATGAAGATAGTCCTATAAAAAAGTTTCTCGAAAAGAGAGGAGAGGGAATTCATCATATTGCTTTTGATGTGAACAATATTGTCAAAGAAATTGACAGATTGAAGCAGGAAGGATTCGTGTTGATCAATGATATTCCCAAGGATGGAGCAGATAATAAATTGGTTGTATTTGTGCATCCAAAGTCGACAGGAGGGATATTGGTAGAAATTTGTCAAGAAAAAAAATAGATAAAAAAAAATATTAACAAAAAATGTGTATCTTTGCGGTCGCAAAAGTTAGGACCCATAGCTCAGCTGGTTAGAGCACCTGACTCATAATCAGGGGGTCGCTGGTTCGAGCCCAGCTGGGTCCACTTTTTTGATTTAACAAAAAAGTTATACATTTGTAAATTAGAAACTGTTTAAATGGGGAAATATTTTATATTTTTAGTAGCTTTTTGGGCTCAGATGAGTGCTTATGCAGGGGGGATTCCTCCGGCACCTGGAAGAAGAGGAGGTCCACCACCTCCGCCGGGGTTACCCGTAGATCAATATTTAATTATATTGTTTATACTGGGTGTCTTGCTATACATTGTGTATAACAAAAAGACCATAAAAGAGTAGGTTGATATAAGTAAGCGAAAATCGCTTACTTTTTTTTATTCTATAATTTTCCGGATTAAATTTTCTGTAGATTGGTCGTGTAGGCGGTCAATTTTTTTATTTTCGATTTCATGCAAAATATTTACTGCCAGTTTTTTCCCCAGTTCAACACCAAATTGGTCAAAGCCGTTGATATGCCACAAATATCCTTCAACAAAAGTTCTATGTTCAAAATAGGCAATCAGACTTCCCAAGGTTTTTGGTGTAATTTTTTCAATGAGTATTGTGGAGGAAGGTCTGTTTCCTGTAAAATTTTTGTAGGGGTCAATATTTTTTTCTCCGTTCATTAAAGCTTCAGCTTGTGCAATCATGTTGGATAAAAGTGCCTGATGATTTTTTTTGTTTTTATCAGGAGATGATTTTTCTGCGATAAAACTTACCGGAATAATTCGAGTGCCTTGATGCAACAATTGAAAAAAAGAGTGTTGTGCATTTGTGCCTGCGTTTCCCCAGTGAATATAGTCGGTTTTATAAGAGACCTGTTGTCCGTCTTTGTCGATACTCTTTCCGTTACTTTCCATGAACAATTGTTGCAAATAGGCAGGTAGAAGTTTTAGTTTCTCGGCATAAGGAATCGTAGCTTCCGATTCAAAATTATAGAAATTATTATAGAGAATACTCAGATATGCAGCCAGAACAGGTAAATTCTTTTTAAAGTCTATCGTTTTAAAATGCCTGTCCATTTGATAAGCGCCTTTTAAAAGTTTTTTAAAATTTTTAAATCCAACAGCCAAAAGAATGGAAATTCCGGCGGGACTCCACATTGAAAAACGTCCGCCAACCCAATCCCACATCGGAAAGATGTTTTGTTTATGGATGCCGAATTCTTGTGCTTTTTTGGTTTGGGCACTTACGGCAATGAAATGTTTGGAAATGGATTTTTTTCCAAACAGGTTTATATATTCTTTCTGAATGGCTTGAGCGTTTAGCAAAGTTTCTTGGGTTGAAAATGATTTGGACACAACAACAAATAAAGTGGTTTCAGGATTGATTTTTGACAAGATATTGTTCAGTTGAACAGGGTCTATATTAGACAAGAAATGAAGATTTAAATGATTTCGGTATTCCTGTAAAGCCTGAACCACCATTTTTGGTCCCAAATCAGAACCTCCAATGCCAATATTCACGATGTCGGTAATTTTTTTTCCGGTTGTGCCACGCCATTTTCCGGAAATTACTTTTTCTGAAAAATCTTTTAGTTTTTGTTGTGTTTGTTTTATTTCGGATATGATATTTTTGTTGTCAACATAAACGGGTTTATTATCTTGTTGTCTCAGGGCGGTATGAAGTGCGGGACGTTGCTCGGTTTGATTGATTTTGTATCCGTCAAAAAGCAAGTCGATGCCTTCTTTTAAGTTGATTTCTTCACTCAAAGAAACAAACAAATCCAATATTTTTTTATTCCATTTGTGTTTGCTGAAATCAAAGTAAATGTGGTTGAAATCGAAACTAAAGCTATCCATTCTTTTTTTATCATTGAAAAATTCGTGAATGTGATATTCTTTGATGACTCTCACATAATTTTCAATTGCTTTCCAGTTTTTTGCTTGGGTCGGATTCATACTGTGTTTTTATATTTGATCCAATTCCTTTTTAACGGAATCAATATATTGCAAATATTGATTTTTTATTTTTTCATCGATGGGTTTTGCCGGAGGCATTTTTTCTTTGAGAGCATCAACTTGCTTGCCATGTTTCCAGAATCTGTAGCAAACATGCGGTCCGGTTGTATTTCCGGTGACTCCCACATAACCGATGATATCTCCTTGTTTCACCACACTGCCCGCATGAATGCCTTTAGCAAATTTGCTCATGTGCAAATATTGTGTGCTGTAGGTGGAATTGTGCCTGATTTTTATATAATTCCCATTTGCAGATGTGTATGCTTTTTTTATAACGGTTCCGTTTGCCGTTGTCATAATGGGCGTGCCGACGGGAGCGGCAAAATCTGTTCCCAGATGAGGTTTTACTCTTCCGTATAGTTTAATGAAACGCCTCGGATTATATCGAGAACTGATTCTTCCGAATTTAAGTGGTGCTTTCAGAAATTGTTTTCGTAAGGTTTTTCCGTCTTCATCAAAATAGTCATAAATGTTATTGATGGAATCAGTGGGATATCTGAAAGCATAGAATTTTTCTTTTCCATATTTGAATACTGCCGCATGAATGGCGCCAACACCTACATAGATGGAATCTTCAATATAAACGTCATCATAAATCACTTTGAATTCATCTCCCTTGTTCAGGTGAAAAAAATCAACTGTCCAAGCGTAGATGTTGCTTAGCTCCATTGCCATTTTTGGACTCAAATTTTGGTCTTCAATATTTTGATATAATGATTTTGTGATATTGACTTTTGCCGTTTTCTTAACGATGCTGACTTTTCTCTTTTTCTTCAAAGTTTTAATACTGTCTCGAAAATCAACTACAACATAATTGACAGGATCCGGTTGGTAGATAAAAACTTTGGGTCTGGCAATGCTGTCCAGAGTGTCTTTTTGGCTCAGGACAACATAAGGTTTACCGGTTTTCAGGTTTTTGATATTAAAAGAATCTTTAATTTTTTTTGTTATTTCGTAGATTTGAGTGTAGGGCAGATGGTTTTTGCTTAGAATATCGCCAAAGGTATCGTTTTTTCTGATGGTGTCTCTGCGGATAACAAATTCGCTTTCAGGATATCCGAAAATTTTTGCAATGGGTTTTGGTTTTGGTGTTTGAATTTCAGGTTTTTCAGAAATCGATTTTTTGTCTTCTCTGCATGAGGTATAAAATAGAATCAATAGAAGAAATAGAAAATATGAATATATGCGCATAGGAAATTTAAACTTTAGTCTCAAACGCAAATATCCGTAAAAAATTACTTAAATCAAATGAATAATGAAAGCTTTAAGAAAAAAGGGTGTCTATGACTTGTAATTAATAGGATGTTTGATTCCCTTAAAACTAGTCAAGCTTGCTTTCAAAGAGCCCACCATTAATTTTGCTTTGATCAAAAGAGGCATTTTGTTTTTGTCATTGCTCACCCAAACGGTTACACTTTCATTTTCTTTAAAAACCCTTCCCGACATCACAATAGGTCTGAATTTGAGTGAATGAATTCTTCCCATTTTTGTTTTGGTGACATCTTTTCCCAGATATTTCAGCTTGAAAGGATATACTTCGTTGTCGAAGAAAAGATTCACACTGATTTCATCTCCTTGCTTGAGTTTAGATGTGTCATAATTTCTGAGATAGTAAAATACGGAAATTAAATCATGGATATTTTTTGTGGTGTTATAATTATTTACGCTTTTTTTCTTTTTGTCAATAACAGTTACTTTTTTTTGTTTTTGATCGAAACGCAATTCTACATTTTTAGTATAGCCGCCTTCATCAATTTTTCTGATAAATTTTTTAGGAAGATTATTTTCTCCAAAATAACTTTCATAATTATCGTCCACTTTCATGAATAATTTTGACAAACCTACTGTCCAACCTTTTCCGATGGCATGATAATACTTTTTGCCTTGAAAAGTGTCTTTTTTTAAATTCAATGTGGCATATCCCGCATTGAAAAAGCCGTAATGAATTCTGAACTTGAAAGATTCTCCGGCTTGATAGGCATTTTCTTGTGCTTGTGTGTTCAAAAACAGACCGAATGTCAAAAAAATAAAAATAAAATTCTTCATGTAAATGGTTTTATATTGTCGTAAAATCAAATACTGTTCCAAAATTATTTGCAAGTAATTTGGGTTAAAAAACATAGCCGAATTCAAATGATAAATTAGATTTTTTTAATAGAGGCGTATATCCATAACTAAGTTTTAGAGGACCTAAAAATGTACTGAGTCCGTAGCCTACGGAAAAACCTAAAATGTTGTTATATTCAATTTTGTCATGGTTCAGATATATCGGAATGATATAATTTCCACTAAGAAAAACATGATGTTTTTTCATAAAACTAAATTCCGGAGTTAAAGATGCTTTCATAAAATTGCTTGCTCTTTTTGAAAATATAGGAAGCGATGAAAACGAAATAAAATTATCAAAATTTGGATATTTGCCACTTCCTCCAATATAAAAATCATGCGCATAGGTGGGAGTTTGAGAGGTGTTTATGCCTATATTTAATTCTGAATGTAGCCTGAAATTATTAAAAATGCCAATGCTGTGAAAATATTCCAAGTGATAGACGGAAAAAGGAGCAAAATTTCCATAATAGTCCGTAGAGATAGGGTTGTAATTCCAAAGCAGTCTGAATTTTATTCCTTTGGTGGGAAAGTCAAAATCATCTTGATTGTCAAAATTTATCGATGAAAATACTCCGAGAAAATGATTCCGTTCAAAAAAGAAAGAATTGATATCGTCATTTTCTGAAAACACATTGGTATAAACTTGGTTGTATTCATGTTGCAGACCTACTTTGAGATATAGAAAATGATTAAAATTTCCTTGCACACATAATTTGTTTTGCAATTTAAAATAATTAAAATCAAGCTGATTGATAGAAATATCTTGATCAAACATCAAATGCGATGGCATCTGATGAGACACACGATGCAGCCCGCTATGAAATCCCCAGTTTATATTGAATCCGTTGCTCATGATATAATCAAAGTTGTATCTAAAATGATTGCCTCCGATAATTTCTATGGAAAGAAGGTCGTTCTTGGTAAGAATTCTTTTATTTTCAAAGTTGACAATTACGTTGATTTTATACAAATTATTGTAGTGAAAGCCTAGATTCATACTGGCTTTGTTTTCTTTTTCTTTGATATCGAGATATAATTTTTTTTGTCCTGATTCAAATCGAAACCGATAATGAGCTTTTTCAAAGTTCTCAGTAGCAATCAAATTGTTGATGCCATCAAGAAAGTCGTGATAACTGATTTTTTTATGTGCTTTGATATCAATTTTTCCTAAGATATATGCACGATTGAAATTGTTTTGCCCCGATATGATGACTTGGTCAAACAAAAGACTGTCTGGTTTTCTGAAATTCAACCTACTTGCTTTTTGGACTGACCGTATTTGATTAATCAATTTCTTATGATTTTTAAAAGTGTTTATCGTTGCCTTTTCTCCTCTTTTTATGATAGAATCCAGATTTGAAAAATCCGTCAATTCAATTCCGTCAATATTCGGACGAATATATAGGTTAGTCATGTTTTTTTTCAAAGGCATTTTTTTATACATGCCAAAACTCACAATTTGATTCATAATGGATGGCATATCGGTGATTTGTTCTTTTTTCAGAATTTCACCTTGCACATCAGAACCAATAATGATATCAGCACCCATATCTCGGAGTTCTTCAACAGGATAATTGTTCACAATTCCGCCGTCGAGCAAGAGTTTATCTTCAAATTCCAAAGGATTGAAAACGCTGGGAAGCAAAGCGCTCGAAGTAATGGCTTTTGCCAAATAACCCTTATTGAAAAGCACCTGTTTTCCTGTGCTAATATCGGTTGAAACGCAGGCAAAAGGGATTTTTAGGTCGGAAAAATCCTCAATATTGCTCACATGCATCAAATTTTCTGCGAGTGTATTGAAAAGTTTTTGTGAATCTGAAAGCCCTTTAGGAATTTCAATACTCATCTTATGAAAGGAGAAAGGCAAACTCATAATATATTTTTTGCCGTGTTCTTTTTTGAAAGCTTGCTTATATTTTCTGTTGTATTTGTTGTATAGAATGGCATCAAAATTCAGTGTCTTGAAAATAGAGTCTATTTGTTGCGGGTTGTATCCGGATGCATAGAATCCACCGACGATTGCTCCCATGCTGGTCCCGGTGATGTAGTCGGGATAAACGCCATTTTTTTCAAGCGTTTTAAGCACCCCGATATGTGCCACGCCTTTGGCTCCACCTCCGCTCAGAACCAAGCCGACTTTAAGCTTTTTAATACTGTCGTTTGTTTGTGCAAAAGAAATGTGCAAAACAAAAAATAAGGCGATAATGTAGCGTTGTCTGTTCATGTCACTAAAATAGTGAAATTATATGAAATATTGTCAGGCTTGTTAAGCAAAAATTAACAAAGAATCTAAATGTTTTCTTAAAAAGGCTTTTTTATAAATTTCTTAACACACTTTGGTATAATTTTTTGGTAAAATTGCACTGAGAAAAACAAATAAGATATGGAACAAATGGATCATGTTACTAACGTAAATGAACTCAATGAAATTGTGAAACAAGAAAGCAATTTTATCGATGTATTGAAATTTGAGATCAACAAAGTGATTGTGGGTCAAGACAAAATGATTGACCGTTTGCTCATAGGTTTGTTGGGCAAAGGACATATTTTGTTGGAAGGAGTGCCGGGTTTAGCAAAAACACTTGCCATCACCACTTTATCAAAAGCTGTTAAAGGAGATTTCAGCAGAATTCAATTTACTCCGGATTTGTTGCCTGCAGATGTTGTTGGAACGATGATTTATAACATTAAGCAAAACAAATTTGAAGTCAAAAAAGGACCTGTTTTCGCTCATTTTGTCTTGGCAGATGAAATCAATCGGGCACCTGCAAAAGTGCAATCCGCCTTGTTGGAGGCTATGCAAGAAAAGCAAGTAACCATTGGAGAGGAAACTTTTAAATTGGAAGAGCCTTTTTTGGTAATGGCAACTCAAAATCCTGTGGAACAAGAAGGAACTTATCCGTTGCCCGAGGCACAAATAGACAGGTTTATGCTTAAAACCATTATTGACTATCCCAGTCAAAAAGAAGAGAGAGAAATCATGCGAAGAAATTTGCAAGGAGAGCTCAATTCGGTTCAAGCGGTGACAGACACACAAAAAATTCTGAATGCCAGAAAAGTGGTCAAACAAATCTACTTAGACCCTAAAATTGAGCAATATATTCTAGACATTGTTTTTGCAACGAGATATCCTGAACAATACGGATTGAAAGAAATCAAACCTTTGATTAATTTTGGAGCATCACCACGAGGAAGTATCAATCTGGCAACAGCATCAAAAGTGCTGGCTTTTATCAATAAGCGCGGCTTTGTGATTCCCGAAGATATTCGTGCCATGGTTCACGATGTGTTGCGTCACAGAATAGGACTCACCTATGAAGCAGAAGCGGAAAATATAACATCCGAAGATATTATCAACAAAGTAGTCAATACGGTTGAAGTTCCTTAGAACGATTATCAAAAATTGTGGCAAAACAAAAATTTCCAATTGTTAATCGAAGCTTGAAACTAAATTTCGGTATTAAAAATCAATAGCCAAAAAATGACGACCAAAGAAATTCTAAAAAAGGTTAGAAAAATAGAAATCAAAACCCGAAGACTGTCAGATCACATTTTCGGAGGAGAGTATCATTCGTCATTCAAAGGACGCGGGATGACTTTCTCAGAGGTGCGCCCCTACAGCTATGGCGATGATGTGCGAAGTATAGACTGGAACGTAACGGCAAGATACAGAACGCCTTATATCAAAGTTTTTGAAGAAGAGAGAGAATTGACCATGATGTTGGTAGTAGATGTGAGTCGGTCTCAGCTGTTTGGCACAAGAAATCAGCTTAAGAAAGAAATGATGATTGAAATGGTTGCCACCTTGGCGTTTTCTGCCATTCAAAATAACGATAAAGTCGGGATGATTCTCTATTCTGATGAAATTGAAAAATTTATTCCGCCGCAAAAAGGACGTTCCCACGTGTTGAGAATTATTCGTGAATTGGTTGATTTTTCGCCAAAACATAAAAAAACCGATACGGCAAAAGCCTTGAAATTTTTGTATAATGTTCTGAGGAAAAAAGCCATTGTCTTTCTGATATCCGATTTCATCGACAGAGATTATGAAAGCACCTTGAAAATCGTAGGAAAAAAACACGATTTGACAGGGATTAGGATTTATGATCCGGTTGAAAAGGAAATGCCGAATATTGGTCTGTCGTTGATGCAAGATTTGGAAACCGGCAAGAAAATCTATATCGATACGAGCAACGCAGACTTGAGAAGAACCTATGCTTCAAAATTTTTGCGAGAACAAAACTATTTTAAGAACGCTTTTCAAAAGAGCGGTAGTGGCATGATAGAAGTTTCCACCGGAGAATCATACATCAAAAAGTTATTGGGTTATTTTAAATCTAAAGCCTAAAAACAGTAGAAATGAATAGAAGAAAAGATTTAAAATCAATTATATTTCTATTTGCAATCTTATGGAGTTTGCAGCAAATATTTGCGCAACAACTTCCAAAAGTATCGGCAATGATTGATACAACCGACGTTCGTATAGGAGAACAGATTCGTTTGGATATTCAGGCAAAGACAGACACTTTGTCATTTGTTGATTTTCCGGAACAAGAAAATTTTGGTGATTTGGAAGTCGTGGAACATAAAACTGCCGATACCCTTTCAAAAAAACCCTTACGCTTGCTGAAAAAAACTTATTTCTTAACTCAATGGGACAGTGGTCACTATGTGATTCCACAAATTCCGGTGAAAATCAATGATTCTGTTTTTTTAACCGATAGTTTACAAGTACATTTCAGAGAGGTGGTCGTTGATACCACAAAACAACAATTATACGAGTATAAAGATATTGTTAACGTGAACAAAATATCAGGGGGAATATTGAATACGAAGATTTCTTATTGGTGGCTGTTGCTTCTTCTACTACTGATTCCATTGGCTTATTTTCTTTATCATAGACGAAAAAAACATTTGGAAAATCAAAAAACCATACATATTTATGAGAAAACGCTTGATGAGTTAGCCCGATTAAATCAAGAAAAACTATGGTTGAGAAATCAAGTGGATAAGCATTATTTGCGTTTGACCGATATTCTCAAAGATTATATTGAGAAAGAGTTGAAATTGCCGGCAAAAGAACTCCTGTCATTTCAGATTGTTGAGAAATTGAAAAAATATCAATTTGAAAATGAAAAATATATCGATAAAGAGTTGCTAAACCGCCTGCAACAAATGCTCCAACGTGCCGATTTGGCAAAATTTGCAAAATTGGAACCCGAAATTCCCGATATTGATTTGGACTTTAATTTGGCTAAAGAGTTTATTGACTATACACACAAAATTATCAAAGGAATTGAAGATGCTAAAGCAGAGGAAATTGCTCAAGCACTTGCAGAAAAAAAGGCAAGAAAAAAACAGACCTATATTATCTTGGGGGTTGTTTTCGGACTGTTGCTGGCAATTCTCGGAACGGGTTATTATTATTTGAGCAAAAAAGACTTCTTCAATACGCTGAAAGAGAATATCAAGGCACCGGAATGGGTTTATAACGAATATGGAGGAAAACCTAGTTTGGGTTTGGTTACGCCACACGTGCTGAACAGTTATGATATGTCTGAAGCCATTGAATCAACGGGAAATAATGCAGGCAAACTAAAGCAGATTCTGGATGAATTCACACTGTATGTGGACGAAAACTTGATCAAAGGTTATGTGATTTTTGAGTTTAATATGGATTATAAAGAAAATTTTCAGTTGCAAGAAGGTTTTGAAAGACAGTTTATGCAAGGAGCACTCGGATTTTTAGAAAAAACCGGAAAAGTGAAAAACATTCAAATCACAACCGAAGAAAAATTGGAAAACGGAACAAAATATGCCGGGACTTTAGATGTTAAAATACCGGTGCTTAATAAAACCAAAGCCTTTGCGTTTACGGGCAAGATTTTATATTCCGGAAATCATGCCAGAATGGTTTTCGGGGCTTATGCTGAAAATAACAAAGAAAACAAAGATTTAGCCGAAAGAGTTTTGCAATCGGCAGAACTGAAAAACTAAAGATTATGTGGAAAGATTTTGTTGAACATTTTGAGTTTTATACGCCATATTATCTGCTGATACTGATTCTGGTTCCGCTTTTGACAATTTGGCTCTATCATAAGCGTTATGCACAGGTGCCAACACTGAAATTGTCTGATATCGGCGGGTTTGCAGGACACAAAACATTAAAAAATAAGTTTTTGCCCATTCTTGGAGGGTTACTTTTGCTTAGTGTAGCTTTAATCGGTACGGGTTTGGCAAGACCCCGTTCGATAGATGTAACGGCAAAAACAAAAAAAACCAAAGGAATTGATATTATGTTGGCTGTTGATGTGTCTGCCAGTATGTTGGCGCAAGATTTGAAACCCAACCGATTGAAAGCCCTGAAAAAAACTGCCGTGAACTTTATCAAACATCGTCCGAATGACAGATTTGGTGTAGTGCTTTATGCCGGAGAGGCATTCACACAAGTGCCGATTACATCAGATAAGCGAGTGACCATAAATTCAATCAGAAAAATCAGTTTTTCAAAACTTTTTGAACAGTTGGATCAAGGAACAGCCATTGGAATGGGGCTGGCAACAGCAGTAAACAGATTGAAAGATAGCAAAACAAAAAGTAAAGTCATTATTTTGATGACAGACGGAGTTAATAATACCGGAGAAATAGACCCGTATCTCGCTTTGGAACTGGCAAAAGAATTCGGCATTAAAGTCTACACCATCGGGCTGGGAACAAACGGTTATGCAAGAACACCCGTGGGAATGACCAACGGCAGATTGATATTTCAAAATGCAAAAGTGGAAATTGACGAAAAATTATTACAAAAAATTGCCGACGAAACCGGCGGAAAATATTTTCGCGCCACGGATAACGGGAAATTGGAAAAGATATATAAAGAAATAGATAAATTGGAAAAAACCGAAATCAAGGAACTGAAATATTATAATTATAAAGAATTATACAGACCTTTGGTGTTGATTGCCATAGGATTGCTATTTCTGATAGGAATATTGAGATATACATGGTTGAGAAGCTTTGTTTAAAGAAAGAAGTAACGAATATGCCTAATGATGATCTATCTGTTTTGTATATTCGAAGTCCCGAAGGACAAGTTTATGAAATAAAAAAGAAAAATTATGTATCAAATAGAAGAGCCTAAATATTTTATCTTGCTTTTATTGATACCGGCGTTGTGGCTGGCATATTTCTATATGCGATTTTGGCAAAAACGCAAACAAAAGGAATTTGCAGATGTGCGGTTATTCCAAAAAATCGTAGTAGAAAAATCCGTTTATAAACCTTTATTGAAATTGATATTGCTATCACTATCGATATTGTTTTTGGTGCTCGGACTGACCAATCCGAAGATGGGAACAAAACTCGAGACCGTGAAGCGTGAAGGGGTGGATATTGTCTTTGCCATCGATGTGTCCAAAAGTATGGATGCAGAAGATATTGCCCCGAGCAGATTGGAAAAATCCAAGCGTTTGGCATCAAAAATCATAGATAATTTGGTTTCCGATAGAATCGGGATTATAGCTTATGCCGGAGAGGCATATCCACTGTTGCCCATTACAACCGATTATGCCGCAGGAAAGATTTTTTTACAAAACATGAACACAAACTTGGTGTCCTCTCAAGGAACGGCAATAGACGACGCCATTGATTTGGCAGCTACCTATTTTGATGAAGAAGATACCAATAAGATTCTTGTGATTATTTCTGATGGAGAAGATCACTCTGAGAATGCTTTGGATGCAGCTGAAAAAGCCAAGAGAAACAATATCACGATTTTTACCATTGGTGTAGGAACTCGAAACGGCGCAGTAATCCCCATTAAGGTGAACGGCAATTTGTATGGCTATAAAAAGGACAAGAAAGGAGAAAAAGTAGTTACGCGTTTGAATGATGATATTTTAAGAAAAATTGCTCAAGCAGGCAATGGAAAATATATAGACGGAGCTGATACAAAAAACGTAACTGAATATTTCTCTGATGCACTTAAAAAAATGGATAAAAATGAATATGAAGCAAAGAAATTTTCAGATTATAAAGACCAATTTCAGTGGTTTTTGCTTATTGGTTTGATATTTTTGGTATTGTATATTTTGACTCTGGAGAGAGAAACGCAGTGGTTTAAAAAGTTGAATCTGTTCAATGAAAACGGGGGAGACTGAAGTTCAAAGTTTAAGGGTAAAAGCAGAATGACTGAAGATCGATAACTATGAGTTTAAAGTGAAAAGTTCAAAGGATGAAGTTGGACAAAACGATTAGAGAACTTATGAATTATGATGCCATTCCGAAGAAAGTGAGAAACGAGCGATGATGAATCTATTTCAACTATGATTGATATAAGTTGATTTATAGACAAGCCCGGAAGGGGGCTAAATGTTGGTAGTTTCCGAACTAAAAGTTCGAAGGGAAATAAGAAAAACACGATAACATTGTAATGCGTAATAGACTGAATAACAATTAAATATAAAAATATAAACACATGAAACTCATTATAAATATATTGTTTATTTTTTTGCCGATGCTTGTGTTGTCACAACAAAGTGTTGAGAAAGAAATGCAAGAAAAAAAACATATTCAAGAGGGAGTTGAAAAATTTGAATCGGCAGAATTTCTTACCGGAGAAAAAGATTTTAGAAAAGCTTTGGCAAAGAATCCGGTTAGCGATATCGCTGCCTATGATTTGGGGAGGAACCATTTGGAACAGAGCAAGTCTTTAGAAGCGGCCTATAATTTTGAGAAAGCTGCCGAAAATTCAAATGATAAATTACTCAAAAGCAAGGCATGGTATAATGCCGGAAATATTTGGTTTCATAAAAAGAAATATCAAAAAGCCGTTGAAGCCTATAAAAATTCTTTAAGAAATAATCCTGAAGATGAAGAAGCGCGATATAACTTGGCGTTGGCAAAAAAAATGTTGAAAAAACAACAAAAACAGAATAAGAAGAACAAGAAAAAACAACAGAATAAACAGAAGCAACAAAACAAAAACAACAAACAAAAAGACAATAAAAACGGAAAAGATAAAAAGAACAACAAGCAAAACGATAAAAAAGAGAATAAAGGCAAGAACGATAAGCAAAAGGACGGCAAAAAGAATCAAAAAAGTAAAAATGAGAAAGGAAAGGATGATAAAAAAGAAAGATCCGATAAAGACAAACAGCGAGACAAACAAAACAGAGAAGGCGATAAGCAGGAAAAGAAACCTAATCGGTCAAAATCGGGAAATCAAAATAAACTGAGAAAAAGCAAGCTTAGTCCGCAGCAAGTCAAACAGTTGTTGATTGGTCTGAAAAA